>NZ_JAXCHR010000007.1:0-168938 GCF_035984465.1 Polaromonas sp. CG_9.5 | reverse complement strand
AGCGTGTACTTGGCCCTTGATGTCTTTGTCATTTTCGTTTTCCTTGTCTGAATTGAACCACTCAGCAAGGGATACGTTTTCTGGGGGCAAGGTCAAACGTACCCAAACTTTCTCTGCATGAATCCAATCTTTTTTCCGATTTTCTGGAGCACCAGTGTCGTTCGTTTGCATCCCAAAAGCGATCATCAGTCGCTTCAGTCCGCATTCCGCAGCCATGCCATACAAGTGATCCGCGTTCGCCAAGTGCGAGGCACTAAACAGGCAATCAGCATCGCGTAAATGTCGGTGGTGTGCATCCAGAAAATCAGCATTCATAGTGTGTCCTTGGGGTAAACCAG
Organism: Polaromonas sp. CG_9.5; assembly: GCF_035984465.1. Taxonomy (NCBI): domain Bacteria; kingdom Pseudomonadati; phylum Pseudomonadota; class Betaproteobacteria; order Burkholderiales; family Comamonadaceae; genus Polaromonas; species Polaromonas sp. CG_9.5. Next base: position 168,600 of record NZ_JAXCHR010000007.1, on the reverse strand, counting down.
ATTATCTGTCCTACAACAACCGCTTTAAATAGTGCCCGGTATGGCTGTCAGGGTTCGCGGCGATGTCTTCCGGCGTGCCCACGCCGACCACCATGCCACCGCCGGCCCCGCCTTCCGGCCCCATGTCGATCAGCCAGTCGGCGGTCTTGATGACGTCCAGGTTGTGTTCGATGACGACGATGGTGTTGCCGGCGTCGCGCAGCTGGTGCAGGACTTTCAGCAGCAAATCGATGTCGGCGAAGTGCAGGCCGGTGGTCGGCTCGTCGAGGATGTAGAGCGTGCGGCCGGTGTCGCGTTTACTCAGTTCCAGCGCGAGCTTGACGCGCTGCGCTTCGCCGCCCGACAGCGTGGTGGCCGACTGGCCGAGCTTGATGTAGCTCAGGCCCACGTCGAGCAGCGTGTGCAGCTTGCGCGCAATGGTCGGCACGGCCTTGAAGAATTCAGCCGCCAGCTCGACCGTCAGGTCGAGGATTTGCGCGATGTTCTTGCCCTTGTACTGAACTTCGAGCGTTTCGCGGTTGTAGCGCATGCCGTGGCAGACGTCGCAGGGCACATAGACATCGGGCAAAAAGTGCATTTCGACCTTCACCATGCCGTCGCCCTGGCAGGCTTCGCAGCGCCCGCCCGCGACGTTGAAGCTGAAGCGCCCGGCGCTATAGCCGCGTTCGCGCGCCGTGTTCATCTCGGCCATCAGTTCGCGGATCGGTGTGAACAGGCCGGTGTAGGTCGCCGGGTTGCTGCGCGGCGTCCGGCCAATCGGTGACTGATCGACATTGATCACCTTGTCGAAATGCTCGATGCCTTCGATGCTTTCGTGCGGCGCGGGCTCTTCGTGCGCACGGTAGAGCGTTCGGGCGACGGCCGCATACAGCGTGTCGTTGACCAGCGTGGACTTGCCCGAGCCCGAAACGCCAGTCACGCAGGTCAGCAGGCCGACCGGAAACTCGACGCTCACGCCCTGCAGGTTGTGGCCGGTGGCGTTGATGACGCGCAGCGCCTGCATGTCCCCCAGTGTGGCCTGGTGCTGGGCTTCACGCGCCGCGCGGCGTTCGGCCGCCGGGCTGGGCGCAAAGCGCGACTTGCTTTTGTCGTAGGCATGGGCGTTCCTGACCGTTGGCAGCCACGGCGTGCGGTGCTTGGGCACGGCAATCTCCAGCGTGCCCGCCAGATACTTTCCGGTCAGCGAATCGGGATTGGCCTGGACCTGCTCGAACGTGCCCTGTGCCATGACGCGGCCGCCATGAATGCCGGCGCCCGGCCCCATGTCGATCACATGGTCGGCGGCCCGGATCATGTCCTCGTCGTGCTCAACCACCAGCACGCTGTTGCCGATGTCGCGCAAATGCTTGAGCGTGCCGATCAGCCGGTCGTTGTCGCGCTGGTGCAGGCCGATGCTGGGCTCGTCGAGCACATACATCACGCCGGTCAACCCTGAGCCGATCTGCGAGGCCAGCCGGATGCGCTGCGATTCGCCGCCCGACAGCGTCTCGGCGCTGCGGTCCAGGCTCAGGTAGTTCAGGCCCACGTCGTTCAGGAACTTCAGCCGCAGCCCGATTTCGCGCACCACCTTGGCGGCAATTTCGGCCTTGGCGCCTTGCATGCTCAAGGTGCTGAAGTACTTGAAGCTTTCGCGCAGGGTGATGTTGCTGACTTCATAAATCGCCTTGCGGTTCGGCTGTTCGCCGCCTTCTGACGTGCCGACCAGGTACACATGCCGTGCTTCTTGCCGCAGTCGCGTGCCGCCGCAGTCGGGGCAGGGCTGCACGCTGCGGTACCTGGCCAGGTCTTCGCGCACCACGGCGGAGTCGGTTTCGCGGTAGCGGCGCTCGAAGTTGGTGATGATGCCCTCGAAGGGATGCTTCTTGCTCACCTTCTTGCCGGCCTTTTCGCCCGAATCCATGAGGTAGCTGAACTTGATGTCTTCCTCGCCCGAGCCGTGCAGCACGACCTGCCGCACGTTTTCGGGCAGTTCTTCAAACGCCGTGTCGATGTCGAATTTGTAATGCGCGGCCAGGCTTTCGAGCATCGAAAAATAATAGGCGTTGCGCCGGTCCCAGCCCTTGACCGCGCCGCTGGCCAGGCTCAAGGACGGAAAGGCCACGACCCGCGCCGGGTCGAAAAAGTCCCGATGCCCCAGGCCGTCGCAGCACGGGCAGGCCCCCACCGGCGAGTTGAACGAGAACAGGCGCGGCTCCATCTCGCTGAGCGAATAGCTGCACACCGGGCAGGAGAACTTGGCGCTGAACAGGTGTTCCTGGCCCGAATCCATTTCCAGCGCCAGCGCCCGGCCGTCGGCCAGCCGCAGCGCCGCTTCAAAACTCTCGGCCAGGCGCTGGCGCAATGCCGGCGGCGGGACGACTCCTGCTTCGGCTTCGGCGTCAGGCGGGGTTTCCTTGTCCAGGCGAACCTTGACGCGGTCGATCACCACGTCAATCGTGTGCTTTTCGGTTTTTTTGAGCTTGGGCAGCGCGTCAAATTCGTAGGTCGCGCCATCAACCCGGAAACGCACATAGCCCTGGGCCTGCATTTGCTCGAACATATCGACAAATTCACCCTTGCGCTCGCGCGCCACCGGCGCCAGGATCATCAGGCGCGTGTCTTCGGGCAGGGCCAGCACGGTATCGACCATCTCGCTGACGCTTTGCGCTTGCAGCGGCAGGTCATGCACCGGGCAAAACGGCGTGCCGGCTCTAGCGTACAGCAGGCGCAGGTAGTCATGAATTTCGGTCACGGTGCCGACGGTGGAGCGCGGGTTGTGGCTGGTGGCCTTTTGCTCGATGGAAATGGCGGGCGACAGGCCCTCGATCATGTCCACGTCGGGCTTGTCCATCAGCTGCAAAAACTGCCGCGCATAGGTCGAGAGGCTTTCGACATAACGCCGCTGGCCTTCGGCATACAGCGTGTCAAACGCCAGGCTCGACTTGCCCGAGCCGCTCAGCCCGGTGATGACCACCAGCTGGTTGCGCGGAATGTCGAGGTCGATGTTTTTGAGGTTGTGCGTGCGCGCGCCGCGAATGCTGATGGCCTGCGCGCCGTGGCCGGTGGGGCGGGTTGCCCGCTCAAAAGCCTGAATCGCCTGGTCTTCAGCCGCTGCATGAGGGGCTGGGTGTGCGGTGGTGGGGGCGAGCGTGGGCAGGGAGGTCAGGGGTTGGCTGTCGTTGGGAAAGTTCACAGGGTTGGAGCGCCGGAAAAACTTTCCATCATAGACCTGAGCTGTCCGGCGGGCAGGGCGTTGGCCGGGTATCAAGCACAATACAGGGCCTTGTCCGGCTCCAATATCCGGCGGCTGCAGCTCTGCGTGGACACTTTTCGCGCACGGCTGCCATGCGTTCCGGCCACGGCTGTTTTGCGGCAATTTTTCCACTTTTGAGACTCCTTCACCGTGTCTTCTGCAGCCCCTTCTTTCCCCATGACCGCCACCGAGCGGCGCGCCAGCTTCTCGCTGGCGTCTATTTTTGCCCTGCGCATGCTGGGCCTGTTTCTGGTGCTGCCTGTGTTTGCGCTGGAAGCGGCGCGCTATCCGGGCGGTGACGACCCGGCGCGGGTCGGCCTGGCGATGGGCATTTACGGGCTGACGCAGGCGCTGCTGCAAATTCCTTTTGGCCTGGCGTCGGACCGGCTGGGCCGCAAGCGGGTGATCGTGGCCGGGCTGGTGGTGTTTGCGCTGGGCAGTTTCCTGGCGGCTGCAGCACCGGATTTGAACTGGCTGCTGGCGGGCCGGGCGCTGCAGGGCGCAGGCGCGATCTCCGCCGCCGTCACGGCGCTGTTGGCCGACCAGACGCGCGACGAGGTGCGCACCAAGGCGATGGCGCTGGTGGGCGGCAGCATCGGGCTGATGTTTGCCGTGTCGCTGGTGCTGGCACCCGCACTGAATGCCCGCATCGGGCTGAGCGGCCTGTTCGTGCTGACCGGCGTTCTGGCGCTGGCCGGCATTGTCATGGTGCTGTGGCTGGTGCCGCCCGAGCCGCTGCTGCACAAGGACATGGCGCGCGGCGGCCTGGCCGATGTGCTGCGGCGCGGCGATCTGGTGGGACTGAACTTTGGCGTTTTTGTGCTGCATGCGGTGCAACTGTCGATGTGGGTGGCGGTGCCTGCGCTGTTGGTGCAGGCCGGGCTGCTCAAGGCGCTGCACTGGCAGGTCTATTTACCGGCGGTGCTGGCTTCGTTCGTGGTGATGGGCGGCACGCTGTTTCCGCTGGAGCGGCGCGGCCATCTGCGCGCCGTGCTGCTGGCCGCGATTGCCCTGCTGGCGCTGGTGCAACTGGGTTTTCTGGGGGTTGCCATGGCTGCCGGCGGCGCGGCGCCGTCCCTTTGGATGCTGGGTGCCTTGCTGCTGCTGTTTTTTTGCAGCTTCAATGTGTTGGAGGCCAGCCAGCCCAGCCTGGTGTCGCGCCTGGCGCACGCCTCCAGCCGGGGCGCGGCGCTGGGGCTTTACAACACATCCCAGTCGCTGGGCCTGTTTGCCGGCGGCGCACTCGGCGGTGCAATGCTCAAGTGGGGCGGCGCGCAAGGCCTGTTTGTCTCGACCACTGTGTTGTCGCTGATCTGGCTGGTGGTGGCCTGGCGAATGATGCCGGTCCAGCCGGGTCGGGCAGCCGCAGCCCCGGCTTGAGGGGCTGGCGCAGGGTGATGTTGACCCGAAAATGCCTCTTTGAGACTCAAATAGGTCTATTGTGCAGGCTGGGTATACGTAGTCAGCTACCAATTAAATAGCAAAACTACCGCGTATCGTGCGTGCATTGATGCTTATTGATCCGGCCCTCTGAAATCTGAACAAAAATTGACTAATTCGCTTGGGACCAAAGCCGCAAAACTTATGACTTTAATGGGCCGGAGCAATAGAGCAGTTCCACCCTGCCTTGCAAGCTCAATAAGCTCACAATCATTGCCCGTCATTCCCGCGAAGGCGGGAACCCAGGGATGGTTCACCTAAACGTTAGCGCTTGTGCTGCTGGATTCCCGCCTGCGCGGGAATGACGGCGTTTTCCAGTCATGGTGGAGCCGCTCTAGCGAGTTTCTGGCCCCTTGGCCTGAACGGCGGCGGGCGGCGGCGGCTGCAGACCGGCAATCATGTGCTCTGCCAGCGTGGCGTACAGCGGCCGGCTGATCATGCGCGACAGCAGGCTGGCGAGCATGGCCGCCATCATCAGGCTGAGCACCATGGCGCGGCCATCGACCATTTCCATGACGATGATGAACGCCGTCAGCGGTGCCTGCGTGACGGCGGCCAGGAACGCGGCCATGCCGATGGCGATCAGCGCGGCGCTGATGTCGGGCGACGTTAGCAGGGCAATGTTGCTGCCCACGCCAGCGCCAATCGACAGCGCCGGCGCAAAAATACCGCCCGGCACGCCGCACCAGGCGGCCAGCCAGGTGGCAATGAATTTGAGCAGTACATAGAGCGACGGCACTTCGGCCTGGCCGGCCAGCATCTGGGCGACGGCATGCGAGCCCGCGCCAAAGGTCGAGCCGTCGCTGACCAGGCCGATCACGGCAATCGCCAGGCCACCGCCGGCGGCAAAACGTACCGGGTGCAGGCGGCGCCACTGGCTGAAGCGGTCGGGTGACGAGCCGGTCAGTGAAATGGCCAGCAGGCGCGCAAAGACGCCGCCGAGCCCGCCACAAACCAGCGCCACCAGCAGGCCCGGAAGCAGCGCATTCCAGCCCAGCACCGGCACCTTGATGACGCCGAAATAGGTGATGTTGCCAAAGGTCGAAACCCCCATCAGGCCGGCCAGCACGATGGCCGTGATGATCAGGCCGCTGTTGCGCGACTCCAGCTTGCGCGACAGCTCCTCGATGGCAAAAACCACGCCGGCCAGCGGCGCATTGAAGGCCGCCGCAATCCCGGCCGCGCCGCCGGCCACCAGCAGGGCGTGGTGGCTCATGCCGGAGCTGGGGCGCAGCCAGCGGCGCGCATGCTGCATCACGCCGGCGGCCACCTGCACCGACGGCCCCTCGCGGCCAATCGACAGGCCCGCCATCAAGCCGGCGGTGGACAGCACGATCTTGGCCAGCGTCAGCCGCAGCGACACGAAACGGCCCTGCGCGCCCGGCGGCAAGGCCGGATCCAGCGCCGCCATGACCTGCGGAATGCCCGAGCCCGCCGCGCCGGGAAAATGCCGCCGCGTGGCCCAGACGATGGCCGCCGTCAGGGCCGGCGTCCAGAGCAGGATGGCCCAGCGGTTCAAGCCATGAAGCCGCTCGAACAGCCCGAAACCCCAATCGGCCAGCAGGGTGAAGCCCACCACGCTCAGGCCGGCAGCTATCGCATAGACCAGCACCACGGCGCGGTCGAACCAGAGTCGTCCATTGGACAGTTCGCTGCGCAGGTTGTGCAGGAAATCGGGCTCATGGGGCGGGTGCGGCATGAGGCGATTATTGCGTGACAGAGCAATCCGGCAGGCTTGGCCCGGCCGGATGCGGCACAATCGAGTTTTGGGCGAAACGCGCGCCCTTACAATATTTTTCTGACCCATTTCCAGAGCAAGAGGCGGCACACCATGGCATCAGTCAACAAAGTCATCATCGTCGGCAATTTGGGCAAAGACCCCGAAATGCGCAGTTTTCCCAGTGGCGACCAGGTCGCCAACGTCACCATCGCCACCACCGACAAGTGGAAAGACAAGCAGTCCGGCGAAATGAAGGAAGCCACCGAATGGCACCGCGTGGTGTTTAATGGCCGGCTGGCCGAGATCGTCGGTCAGTACCTGCGAAAAGGCTCGCAGGTCTATATCGAGGGCAGCTTGCGCACCCGCAAGTGGACCGACCAGAGCGGCGTTGAAAAGTACACCACCGAAATTCGTGCCGACCAGATGCAGATGCTGGGCAGCCGCCAGGGCATGGGCGGCCCCAGCGGCGGCCAGGACGAGGGTGGCGGCTACGAAGCGCCGCGCCAGTCCGCCGCGCCCGCCAACCGCCCGCCGCCTCCACCGCCACGGCCAGCGCCTGCGCCAGCCCCGGCACCCTCCAGGGCGTCCAGCGGATTTGACGACATGGACGACGACATTCCGTTCTGAGGTGTACCTGCGGGTGGTTTAGTAAAAAAGGGTCTGGAGCACCATGCGCCAGACCCTTTTTTTATCCATTTGCAAGATTGAAAAGGGGTGTTGGTAACGCTTTGACCGGCTGCCACGGCTTGTTTATTCAAGCATGTGTGTGGTTTTTGCAACCGGAATCTCTCGGATACTATTGCTGCAAAAATGCGGCCTTCGCTTGCAGCGACAATCAAGGCCATGATCAAAACTTTCTTGCCTGCACAGCGGTTTTTATGCGCGCTCACCTGCGGCTGGTTGCTGTGCATTCCCCTTGTGGCGCAGGCCAGTGGCGGCCCCAGCGTGTACATCGAGGAGATGACGACCAAGGAAGTCAGCGCGGCGCTGCGGGCCGGCAAAACCACGGTCATCATTCCGATTGGCGGCACCGAACAAAGTGGCCCGCACATGGACATCGGCAAGCACAACACGCGCGCCCGTATTCTGTCGGGCCGTATTGCGGCGCTGCTGGGCAATGCGCTGGTGGCGCCGGTGCTGGCCTACACCCCCGAAGGCAAGATTGACCCGCCCACCCAACACATGGGTTTTGCCGGCACAATTTCCATTCCTGACGATGTCTTCAAAGGTGTTTTGCTGGGGGCCGCGCGCAGCTTCAAAAAGCACGGCTTCACCGACATTGTGTTGCTGGGAGACCACGGCGGCTATCAGTCGCTGCTGGCCGCCGTGGCAAAGCAGTACAACCAGGAGGCCGGCCATGCCCCGGCACGCATGCTGCATATCGCCGCTTACTACCGCGCCACCCAGGACACTTATGTGGCAGCGCTCAAGGCCAAAGGCTTGAGCACGCAGGAAATTGGCACGCATGCCGGCTCGGCTGACACGTCGCTGCTGATGGCACTCGCCCCGTCCATGGTGCACCCCGAGCTGTTTGCCGAAGCGGCAGCGGCGGGCTGGGGTGGCGGCACGTTGGGCGATCCGCGCGCCTCCAGTGCGGCCAACGGCCAGCTGGGCGTGGACGCGCTGGTTAAGATCAGCGTGGATTCGATTAAAAAGGCCGTTGCTGCGCCGCGCTAGCGGGCCGTTGCCAGCCTTGGATGGCTTTGTTTTTACCTGTTGATACCCCTGTTTTAAGAAGTTCAAGATGTCCAAAATTTATTCAAAGGCAGCTTTCTGGGTGATAGCGGCAGGCATCGGCGCGGCGTCCTGGGCGATTGCGCAAACAACCTCGTTCGGGCAAGCCAAGCCAGCATCGCAGCCCGCAGCAGCCGCCCCGCTTTATATGCTGCCCGGCATGCCGAAAGTCGTGAACCCGGCCAACCTCTACAGCGAAATCGGCTCCTCGCACATGAGCCCGGCCGTTGCCGGCGCACTGGAGCGGGTCTACGTGCCGAACCGCTCTGCCAACACGGTTTCGGTGATTGATCCGGCCACGCTCAAGGTGATTGACACCTTCAAGGTCGGCATCAATCCGCAGCACATCGTGCCGAGCTGGGATCTGACGCAATTGTGGGTGGCCAACAATGCCGAAGGGCGCACCGACGGCAGCCTGACGCCCATTGATCCCAAGACCGGCAAGCCCGGCAAGCCGGTGATGGTGGACGACCCTTACAACCTTTACTGGTCGCCCGACGGCCAGTACGCCATCGTCGTGGCCGAAGCCTACAAGCGGCTGGATTTCCGCGACCCGAAGACGATGGAGATGAAGTTTTCGATTGAAACGCCCCAGTGCGGCGGCATCAACCACGCCGACTTTTCCATCGACGGCAAATTTGCGCTGTTTACCTGCGAGTTCAATGGCTCTGTCACCAAGATCGACATGGTCAACCGCAAGGTGTTGGGCACCATCAAGCTCAGCCGTTACTTTGACCGGCCGGACGCGTTGCTGCTGATTGCCGCACCCGGGAAAAAGCCGCGCTATGTGCCCGATCCGAGCCAGCCGGGCGCCGACATCTGCACCACGCCCGGCATGCCGCAGGACGTGCGCATATCGCCCGATGGCAAGCTGTTCTTTGTCGCCGACATGATGGCCGACGGCGTGCATGTGGTGGATGGCGCGAGCTTCAAACAGATTGGTTTCATCCTGACGGGCGTCGGAGCGCACGGCATCTACCCGAGCCGCGACGGCAAAAGCATGTACGTGGCCAATCGCGGCGGCAACAAGATTCGCGGCACGCCCAACGGCAAAGGCAGCGTCTCCGTGATTGACTTTGCCACGCGCACCGTGACCAAAACCTGGGCTATTCCCGGCGGCGGCAGCCCCGACATGGGCAATGTCAGCGCCGACGGCAAATACCTCTGGCTGAGCGGTCGTTACGACGACGTGGTCTACCGCTTCAGCACCGAAAGCGGTGCGGTCGATAAAATCAAGGTCGGCCGTGAGCCGCATGGCCTGACGGTTTGGCCGCAGCCGGGCCGCTATTCATTCGGCCATACCGGCAACTTGCGCTGAACAAAGCCCGCCTGGGCAGAACCGGCCGCTTGATGCCGTCCCGTCAAAACCCGGCCCGCGCGGGTTATTTTTATGAATTTGCCAGTAATTGGACAACGTGCAGTGGTGATACAAAGTGTGCAAACAGCTCTTTTTCCGCGTCATGCAGGGCTCAGGCGCAAAGCCCGCCCGAAAAATACGGCCTCCCTGCCGCAGGAGCCGTCAATGATCAAAAAACTCTTCCCCGCTGCGTCACCTTTTGTGCGTTTGCTGGCGGGCGCGGCCCTGACGGTCACGGGCTTGTCGTCCATGACGCCAGCGCATGCCGACGTCAATCTGGAGCCGCTGACCAACATCCTGTCGGTGCCGGGCAGCGCCGGGCTGGGCGTGGTTACCCATTTTGAAAGTTCGCCCTACCGGGGCGCCGGCAACCGCTACGACGTGCTGCCGCTCTACCTTTACGAGGGCGAGCGGTTTTTTCTGCATGCCAACCGGGGCGGCATCAAGCTCAAACAAGACGACACGCAGCGCTTTGACCTGTTCGTCGAGCAGCGGCTTGAAGGCTTTCCTGCCGACCGCCGGCCTGCCAGCCTGGCCGGCATGGCGACGCGCGACTCCGGCATTGATCTGGGCCTGTCCTGGCGCTACCGCCAGCCTTGGGGCACGCTTCAGGCTGAATTGCTGCATGACATCGGCGGATTTTCAAAGGGCAGCGAGTTTCGCCTGGGTTACACCTACGACTGGCGCTCTGGCCGGTTGAGCCTGCGCCCCAGCCTGAGCGTGGCGCTGCGCGATGCGCGTCTGAACAACTATTACTACGGCGTGCTGCCCGCCGAAGCCACGCCCGGCCGCCCCGCCTATGCGCCCGGCGCGGGCCTCAACACCACGCTCGGCCTGTTCGGCTCTTATGACCTGACGCAGCGCTGGCGGCTGCTGGGCGGCGTGTCGGCTACCCTGCTGGACCGCAAGATCAAGGACAGCCCGATCGTGCAAAATCGCGTGCTGCCCGGCGTGTACGTCGGCGCCGCCTACGACTTCGGCGGCCCCCAGCGTGAATGGGCGCAGCCAGGTTCGCCCACTTACTTCAAGCTGCTGTATGGCAAGGCCACCGACGACGGCTGCCACCTGATCAAGATACTGACCGCGCAGTGCCTGTCAACTGCCAGCGTCAACCCGACCAGCATCACCGCCATTCAGGTTGGCAAGCCGTTTTTGCAGAACGTCAACGGCTGGCCGCTTGATTTTGTCGGTTATGCCGGCCTGACCAGCCACAACGACCGGGGCCTGCAGGCCAACGGTTTGCAGCTTGACCTGTTCATGAAGGCTTATTACACCGGCTTTCCGTGGAGTGAGCGCGTCAAGACGCGACTGGGCATGGGCGTGGGCGTGTCGCTGGCCCAACGTGCGCCGTACATTGAAGCCAGCAGCCAGGCGCAGGCCGGCAAGCCGGTCTCGCGCATGCTCAATTACCTGGACCCGACGATTGATGTCAGCCTGGGTGACCTGGTTGGTTCGCGTGCCTTGAAGGACACCTTCATCGGTGTTGGCGTGTCGCACCGCTCGGGCATCTTTGGCTCGTCGCGCCTGCTGGGCAATGTCAGCGGCGGCTCCAATTACCTCTACACCTATGTCGAGTCGGCGCTGTAAAGCTGCTATTTTGCTACTGTATTAATAGCTGCTTGCGCACGTCCAGCCTGCGCCAAAGGCTTGTTTGGCTTGAAAAGCGCGGCGGCGGGCTTGTCGGCGGGCAAATTGGGCACATTGCTGGACGCAATCACGCCGCCGCCCAGGCAAACCTCGCCCTGGTACAGCACCGCCGACTGGCCCGGCGTGACCGCCCACTGCGGCGCAGCGAACACCAGCTCGCAGCCGCCAGCGGAGGCACTGGCCAGTTCGCAAGCCGCGTCCGCCTGGCGGTAACGCGTCTTGGCGGCCAGCGTGCCCAAGTCTGGCGCACGGCCCGCCACCCAGCTGCAGTCCTGCGCCTGCAGCACCGTTGATTGCAGCCACGGATGGTCGTGGCCCTGCACCACCCACAGCGTGTTGGTTTCCATGTCTTTGCGCGCGACAAACCACGGTTCGTGCTCGCCCACGCCGCGCTGGCCGCGTGCCTGCGCTGCCTTCAAATCCGCACCGCGTGCCTTCACGCCGCCAATGCCCAGCCCTTGGCGCTGGCCCAGCGTGTAAAAACTCAGGCCCACATGCTCGCCCAGCACGCGGCCCTGGTCGTTTTTGATCGGGCCTGGTGCTTTGGCGATGTAGCGGTTCAAAAAGTCGCGAAACGGCCGCTCGCCGATAAAGCAGATGCCGGTCGAGTCCTTTTTCCGGGCGTTGGGCAAGCCGATTTCGTCGGCAATGCGGCGCACTTCGGTCTTGTGCAGCTCGCCGACCGGAAACAGCGTTTTCGACAATTGCGCCTGGTTCAGCCGGTGCAAAAAGTAGCTCTGGTCTTTGGCCGGGTCCAGCCCTTTGAGCAACTCGTGCAGGCCGGTGGCGGCGTTCAGGCGCACTCTAGCGTAGTGGCCAGTGGCGATTTTTTCGGCACCCAGCCGCATGGCGTGGTCCAAAAACGCCTTGAACTTGATCTCGGCGTTGCACAAGATGTCCGGGTTGGGCGTGCGGCCGGCCTGGTATTCGCGCAGAAATTCGGCGAACACGCGGTCTTTGTAGTCGGCGGCGAAGTTGACATGCTCAATCTCGATGCCGATCACGTCGGCGACGGCGGCGGCATCGACAAAGTCGATGTTCGATGAGCAAAATTCGCTGTCGTCGTCATCCTCCCAGTTTTTCATGAAGATGCCGATGACTTCGTGGCCCTGTTGTTTGAGCAGGTGTGCGGTGACGGCAGAATCGACGCCGCCGCTCAACCCCACCACGATCCGTTGCTTGCTGTGTTGCTTGTCCATAGTCGGGCGATTATCCCGCGCTGGCGGGTTTGCAGCGTGGCAGGCGAACCCGCCAACCGGGCCGGTACACGGCGGGGACTCGAAAGCGCGTGACGACCTGGCTACATCACCACTTCAGCCGCTGCGCTTTTGGGCGGGCCGCGCCGTGCCGTCCCCGAACTGCCGGCGGCGGCCAGCATGATGCAGAAAATCGCCAGCCACTGCAGGCTGCCGAGTTGCTCATTGAGCAGCATCAGCCCCAGCAGCGCGGCGACGGCGGGCTCCATGCTGGTCAGGATGCCAAAGGTTTCGGGTGGCAGCCTTTTGAGCGCCATCATTTCCAGGGAAATCGGAATGGCGCTGGAGACGGCGGCTACACCCAGCCCGAAAAGCAGGATATGCGGGTTCAGCAAGGCGGCGCCGGCATGCCAGACACCGAACGGCACTACCGTGAGTGCCGCTACGGTCAAGCCCAGCGCCACCGAGTGGCCCGCATGCAGGTGGCTCAAGCGCTTGCCAAACACGATGTAAGCGCCCCAGCACACCGCAGCCGCCAGCGCATACAGCACGCCTTCCAGGTCTAAACTGGCCGCGCCATGCCCCAAGGGCAGAAGCAGGCCCAGCCCCAGCACCGCCAGTGCCAGCCATAAAAAGTCAATCGGCTTGCGCGAATACATCATGGCCACGGCCAGCGGCCCGGAGAACTCGATAGCGACTGCCACGCCAAAGGGAATGGTGCGCAGCGCCATGTAAAACAGCAGGTTCATGAATCCCAGCGCCACGCCGTACTTGACCACCGAGACCGCATCCGCGCGCGAAAGAGGCCAGCGCCAAGGCCGCCAAAGCACCAGCAGCAGCAAGGCCGAGAAACCTACGCGCAGCGCGGTCGTGCCCATGGAGCCGACTTGCGGAAACAGCTGTTTGGCAAAAGAAGTGCCAATGCCCAGTGCGGTAACGGAGCCCAGCACGGCAAGAATGGGCAAGATATTTACAAATCGGGGGGAAGTCATGGGGAGAACATAACCGAGGCTTGCCGGCAGGGGGCTGGCAGCGCCGTGCCGCCGCGTTGTCTTGTGCGCATCGGGCAGTTGAAAACGTGCATCTGCGGGTAAATGGTCATCGTTTCCAGGCGGTTTTTCACCTTCCGGACGGCTGCCGATGGGCTTGATTCGGCTGGCAGGCGCTGCCGCATCATGGGCGCGCCGGGGTGCTTGCTTTTCTCCTTCAGCGCGAGGTTTTGAGCGCCCGAGCTAGCGGGCCAGCACCCATCCCGCAACCGCGCAAAGAAAAACCACCAGCACGGGCGAAAGACGCGCATGAACCAGCAGCCCGAAGGCCGCCAGAGCCAGTCCAAAATCGGCTTTGGCGTGGATGGCGCTGGTCCATACCGGGTCGTACAGGGCCGCGCCCAACACCCCGACGACCGCCGCGTTCGCCCCCGCCATGGCGCGTTGCACGCCGTCACGCTGACGCAAGGCCTCCCAATAGGGAAGCGCGCCGACCACCAGCAGGAAAGCCGGCAGGAAGATGGCCAGCAGCAACGCGAGTCCGCCTGTCCAGCCCCCAAACGGGCTGGACATGACCGCACCCAGATACGCCGCAAAAGTGAACAAAGGGCCTGGCACTGCTTGCGCGGCACCGTAGCCAGCAAGGAACACATCGTTGGAAACCAAACCACTGGGCACGACGCCGGTTTGTAGAAGAGGAAGCACGACATGCCCGCCGCCAAATACCAGTGCGCCCGACTGATAGAAACTGGCCATCACGGACAGCGCCGGCGAGTGCATCGCTGCAGCCAGAGTCGGCAACACCGCCAGCAGCAGCATGAACAGGCCGAGCAGCGCGGCCCCGGTCACCTTGCTCACGCCATAGTCGCGGTGCTGGACTGCAGGAAGCGGGCCCAGCCTGAGCCTCCAGCGGCCGACGATGCCGCCAACGACGATGGCCGCAATTTGCCCTGCCGCCGTAGGCACCGCAAGCACTGCAAGTGCAGCAGTGATCGCAACGCCGGCGCGCAGCCGGTCAGGGCACAGCGATTTGGCCATGCCCCATACCGCTTGCGCGACAACGGCGACGGCGGCCACTTTCAGGCCGTGGACAGCACCGGATTGCGACAGACCCGCCCACTGCGTGACGCCAGCTGCGAATGCAATGAGTGCGATGGCCGACGGGAGGGTAAATCCAAGCCATGCGGCCACCGCACCGAACCCACCGGCACGGCCCAGCCCGAGCGCGATGCCCACCTGGCTGCTTGCGGGGCCCGGCAAGAATTGGCACAGCGCAACCAGGTCCGCGTAGCTTTTGTCGTCAAGCCATTTGCGCCGCTCAACAAATTCCGCACGGAAGTAGCCCAAGTGGGCCACCGGCCCGCCAAAAGAAGTCAGGCCCAGCCTCAAGAACGCCAAAAAAACCTCAAGCACCGTGCCTTTTGAGCCGGGGGCGACCACGCCATCAGCGATGGGTTGTGCGGGGGATTCTGGCGCGGGTAGTTGCGACGCGTTCATGGCTTCAGCTTTCTTCTTCACCGGGTCAAATGGCGTTCGGCCAATATACAAGCGTCAGCGCCGTGACGCCCCAAACGGTTTGGCTGCTGCCTTGCGCTTCATTTCTTCGTCTTGGCGACTTCTTCGGCCACCAGTGCGGCCAGTTGATCAGGCCCAAAACTCGGCAGGCTACGGCCATTGACGAAGAAGGTGGGCGTCTTGGTGACCTGCAGCGCGGTCAGGTCGTCAATGTCCTGTTGAAGCAAGGCCTGCAGGGCCGGATTCTGCATAGCCTGCCGCGCCTGCGTCAGGTCCAGGCCCGCCTGCTCGGCCGCCTTGAAGGCCGTCTCCAGATTGGGCTGGCCGTGATCGGCCCAGGCCGGTTGCGCCGCCAGCAGGGCCTCCAGTACCGGCTGGTACTTGCCTTGGCTTTTGGCGGCTTCCAGCAGTTTGACCACTTGATCCGAACCTTGATGGAACGGCGCATAGCGAAGCACGAGCCTGACGCTGTCGCCGTGCTGCGCCATCAGGCTCTTGACGAGGGGATATATCGCGCGGCAGGTCTCGCAAGCCGGATCAAAAAACTCAACGATGGTGACAGGCGCATCCTGGGGGCCAAAAACCGGTGAATGCATACGAACCAGACGCGTCTGCTCTGCCTTGACCTGCACGTCTTGCGCGGTTTGCACGCGCGTCTGGTAGGCCTTCATGCCGAAGTAGAAAACCAAAGCAAGGACAGCCAGCAGGCCAACGACGGTGATTTTTTTTGTGCTCATGAACGGGACTTTCTCAGATAAATAAATAACAAAATGGCGATGGCCGTAAAGGCCAGCAGCGACAGCCAGGGAATCTGAACGCTGCCGAAAATTTCGAGACTCTGTTTGCTGCAAGACGGCCCCGAACCGCAGGGCACCCACCACGTCGGCACCCAGCCGGCCAAAAGCGCGCTGTGGTAGCTGGAAACCACCGCGCCGCCCAGGGCGAGCGGCAGGGCATAGACAGCACCGCGCCGGTCGTCGGCGAAGGCCGCCATGCCCAGAATCAGCGCCAGCGGGAACATGAAGATGCGCTGGTACCAGCACAGCAGGCAGGGCGTCATGCCCATGACTTCACCCAGAAAAAGTGCGCCCAGCGTGGCCACCAAGGCAACGGCCCATGCGGCCATGAGCCAGCGCCAACCCGGCTTCACGCGCAGTGCTCCGTGAGCGCTATTCGGCGCTGTTGCGCAAGCGCTTCACCAAACTCCACGGGGGCCAGATACCCACGGGCACAGGGGCCCAGCCACACGACGATTTCGCCGACGCGCCGCCCGGCCCATCGCGGCTTTCGCCCAGCACAAATAGCAGACATAAAAATATTCCTTCCTGAACGATCCGGGACTGACCACAGCACGCAGCGTGTGGTCTCTTTGAGTCGGGTGTCGGGGAAGCAGCGGGCTGTCAGCGTCTCAAGCGAGCGCCCTGAACCCCGAACCATCTGGGGCTGGCCATTTGGGGCGGTACGGCGGCTCGTCGCCGGGCTGACGCACGCGCTGCGGGATGTGTTCCGCCTGCACTGCGCCTGCAGGGTCGGCTGCAACCAGCCGGTGCGTCGCAATGCCGCCCAGGCAATGGCTTTGGCAGACGCCGCAATTCAGATCGAAGCAACTGCTGACGCTCGCCAGGTCATCCACAGTGCCCGCAAGCTGGGAAGGGGTGGCTTGAGGGTGCAGGGCAGGCGGGCTTTGCAGCGCTGACGGATGGCCGCAACAGGCCACTGCTGCTGCCGCCGCAGAAAATTGCAGCGGCAGCAGTGTGAGCATCAACATGACCAGGAAAGCGCGCATCGCGAAATTGTAAGTGGCAGGTCAGCCGGCAGCTGCGTGTACGGGCAATCCACTCAGGCAGGCCGGAGCGTAATGACGAACAGTACAAACGTCTGGTCAAGCGCTCTTTTGGGTTGTTTGAATGCGCGTTTGTTTCAGGCTTTGCGCGTGGCCTGCACCCGCTTGACCGACGTTGTTCATCGGGTCGCCAAAGGATTCCAGTTGTTTACTCCTGAATCAATAGCTGCCTGCGCACGTGGGCAGTGCGCCAGAGGCCTGTTTGATAATGAAATCAGGCAAAAGTGAGGCGATGTTAAATCGCACCGCGCCGTTTGCCGTATTAAATGACGACTATTCCGCAGGAATAACCATGAAAATGGCGTTTTGCGCAATACCGGCGGGCGCAAGAAGCTATTTTTTTGGTAGCAAGACAGACGGATCGGTGCTGATCACGTCAAGTGGAAAACGGCGGCCTGCCAGGTAGTCTTCCAAGCTGGTCAGCACCAGCGGGCTGCGGTGCAGGGGCACGCTGCCCCGGATTTCATCGACCGTCAGCCAGACTGCGCGCACGATGCCTTTGTCCAGCGCCTGGCCGGCCACATGCGCGCCCAGATCGCCGCAAAAGCTGAAGCGCAAGTAGGTCACGTCTAGCGGCAATTCCTCGTCCGGCTGTATGCGCTCAAAACGTGACAGGTACACGCCGACCAGCGCGGTGGGCGTGAAGTGAAAAGCGGTTTCTTCCAGCGTTTCCCGGATGCAGCCCTGCACCGGGCTTTCGCCGGGGTCCAGGTGGCCTGCGGGGTTGTTGAGTTTGAGGCCGTCGCGGGTTTGTTCCTCGACCAGCAAGAATTTGCGGATGCCGTCGAAGTCCCGTTCAATGACTGCCGCCACCGTGACGTTGGGTTTCCATCGTTTATTCATGCGCGACATTATCCGTGTCATTCTTGACGCCGCCATGATCTGTTGAGCGCTTTTATCGAATGCCGGCAAAGCCCTGTGCAAAGCTCTGGCGCAAATGCGCCACCAGGCATTCGACGGCCTTGGGCACCTGCGCCGACCACGGTCGCAGGGCGTAAATGCGCTCGCCAAAAAAGCCCTGCACCTGCCAGTCGGGCAACACCTGGACCAGCGGCGGCTCGCTGCCCTCGGGCGCAGGCGGCAGGCTGAAATCAGGCAGCAGGCCGATACCCAGGCCGGCCAGCAGGGCGTCGCGCAGCACTTCGCTGTTGTTGGCCTTGAGTGAGCCGGCCACATGCACGCCCACGCGCTCCACCGCATCATCCGCCGGTTTGCATTTTCCCGAAGCGCCCACCGGACGCGCAAATGTCCAGCGGCCGGCATGGCTGCCCTGCAGGTACAGCAGGCAGTCGTGGGCGGCCAGATCGGACGGATGCAAGGGCAGGCCGCGCCGGGCCAGATACTGCGGGCTGGCCACCAGCAGCGAACGGGTTTCGCACAGCACCCAGGCGACATGGGTTTCGGGCGGCGTGTTGGTGTGCCGGATCGCCAGGTCGAACCCTTCGTTGGCCAGGTTGATGAAACGGTCGGTCAGTTCCAGCTCGATATGAATATCGGGAAACTGCTGCAAAAACGCGGCGATGCACGGCGCCAGATGCTGCCGCCCGAGCGCGACCGGCGCGGTCAGCCGGATCAACCCGCGCGGCGTGCCGGCCAGGTCTCTGGCGGCGCTGTAGCTTTCGCTGATGCGCCGAAACGCCGGCTGCATGTCGTTGACCAGTTGCTGGCCGGCTTCGGTCAGCCCGACCGAGCGCGTGGTGCGGCGCACCAGCAGCACACCGGCCGTGCGCTCCAGCTCGCTGATGCGCATGCTGGCCGAGGCCTTGGACACGCCCAGGCGGCGCGCGGTTTCGGTAAAACTGCGGGTTGCCGCCAGCACGGTCAACAGGTGCAGGTCGGCGACAAGCGGGGCGAGCTGGTCAGAGGGCATGGTGGCGGCTTCATTGTTCAGGAGATTGAACAATGTAATCAGAAATCGGGGGCTTATCAAACGGGCGTGCGAGTCCTAGACTTCAGCCATTCACCAGTTCTTCTGATTAACCAAGGATTGACCCATGACCCCTTCGCCCGCTGACATTGCATCCCCAACCACCATCGGCCATTACCTGAACGGCAGTGTGGCCACGCCCGCCGCCGGCCGCAGCCAGCCAGTCTTCAACCCGGCCACCGGCGCGGTCTCTAGCCATGTGGCGCTGGCAAGTTCTGCCGAGGTGGATGCTGCCGTGGCGTCAGCGCAGGCCGCTTTCCCGGCCTGGTCGGACGTGCCGCCGATTCGCCGCGCCCGGGTCATGTTCAAGTTCCTGGAGCTGCTGAACCAGAACAAGGATCAGCTGGCGCACCTGATCACCGCCGAGCATGGCAAGGTGTTCACCGATGCGCAAGGCGAAGTCGCGCGCGGCATCGACATCGTCGAATTCGCCTGCGGCATTCCGCAACTTCTCAAGGGCGACTTCACCGACCAGGTCTCCACCGGCATGGACAACTGGACGCTGCGCCAGCCGCTCGGTGTGGTGGCCGGCATCACGCCGTTCAACTTTCCGGTGATGGTGCCGATGTGGATGTTTCCGGTAGCGATTGCCGCTGGCAACTGCTTTGTGCTGAAACCCAGCCCGATTGACCCAAGCGCCAGCCTGTTTATGGCCGATCTGCTCAAGCAGGCGGGCTTGCCAGACGGCGTTTTCAATGTCGTGCAGGGCGACAAGGAAGCGGTCGATGCCTTGCTGGTGCATCCGGATGTCAAGGCCGTGTCGTTTGTCGGCTCGACGCCGATCGCCAACACCATCTACGAAACAGGCGCCCACCACGGCAAGCGCGTACAGGCCCTGGGCGGCGCCAAAAACCACATGGTCGTCATGCCCGACGCCGACCTGGAGCAGGCGGTCGATGCGCTGGTGGGCGCGGGTTATGGTTCGGCCGGCGAGCGCTGCATGGCGATTTCGGTAGCGGTGCTGGTGGGCGATGTGGCTGAAAAACTCATTCCGATGCTGAAAGCCAGAGCCGAAACGCTGGTAATCAAGAACGGCGTACACCTGGACGCGGAAATGGGGCCGATCGTCACCGGCGCGGCGCACCAGCGCATCACCGGCTACATTGATGTGGGTGTGGAAGAGGGCGCCGAGCTGCTGGTCGATGGCCGCACCTTCACCGGTGCCCATGTTGGCGAAGGGTGTGAAAACGGCTTCTGGATGGGCGGCACGCTGTTTGACCATGTCACGCCAAACATGCGCATCTACAAGGAAGAAATCTTTGGCCCGGTGCTGGGCTGCGTGCGCGTGAAGGACCTGGCCGAAGCGGTCGAGTTGATCAACGCGCATGAGTTTGGCAACGGCGTGAGCTGCTACACCCGCGACGGCCATGTGGCGCGTGAATTCAGCCGCCGCATCCAGGTCGGCATGGTCGGCATTAACGTGCCGATTCCGGTGCCGATGGCCTGGCACGGCTTTGGCGGATGGAAAAAGAGCCTGTTTGGCGACATGCACGCCTATGGCGAAGAGGGCGTGCGCTTTTACACCAAGCAAAAATCCATCATGCAGCGCTGGCCTGAAAGCATTGGCAAAGGAGCCGAGTTCGTGATGCCGACGGCCCAATAAACCTCTCGGCAGCCGCTTGCGGCGCTGGTTTTTTCAATAGCCCCGTCAGCGCTTTTAGCGATGACGGGGCTATTTTCATGGGCGCAGGCTTTGTCGCGGGGGTTACCCAGGCCAACAAACATTAGTCTGTCTTGACGAAAATTTACAAAAAAACTCATGTAAGCTTTACGACAGCTATAAATTCCGCCTGGCTCTTTCGGGAGCCTTCCATAAAAATTAAGCATTGAGGAGACACGCATGCTGATTGGGATACCCGCCGAAATCATGGCCGGAGAGACACGCGTCGCCATCACGCCCGAAACCGCCAAGAAGCTCAAGGCGCAAGGGCACACCATCCGCGTCCAGTCAGGTGCAGGCGTGGCAGCCAGTGTTCCCGATGCCGCTTATGCAGCGGTCGGCGCCGAAATTACCGATGCAGCCGGTGCCTATGCCGCCGACATCGTGCTCAAAGTTCGCTGTCCGCTGGACAGTGAAATGGCGCAGACCCGGCCCGGCAGCGTGATGGTCGGCATGCTCAACCCGTTTGATGCCGCCGGCCTGCAACGGCTGGCCGCTGCCCAGTTGACTTCCTTTGCCCTCGAAGCCGCACCGCGCACCAGCCGCGCGCAGAGCATGGACGTGCTGTCATCGCAGGCCAATATCGCCGGCTACAAAGCCGTGATCATGGCCACTGAGAAGTACCAGCGCTTCTTTCCGATGCTGATGACCGCCGCCGGCACCGTCAAGGCCGCCCGCGTGGTGATCCTGGGCGTTGGCGTGGCCGGCTTGCAAGCGATTGCCACGGCCAAGCGGCTGGGCGCGGTGATTGAAGCCAGCGACGTGCGCCCCAGCGTCAAGGAACAGGTCGAGTCGCTGGGCGGAAAATTCATCGACGTGCCTTACGAAACCGACGAAGAGCGCGAAGCCGCTGTCGGTGTCGGCGGGTATGCCAAGCCCATGCCGCCAAGCTGGCTGGCGCGACAAAAACTGGAAGTCGCCAAACGCGTGGCGCAGGCCGACGTGGTCATCACCACCGCCCTGATTCCGGGCCGCGCCGCGCCGGTGCTGGTGACCGAGGAAATGGTCATGGCCATGAAACCCGGCAGCGTGATCGTTGACCTGGCTGCACCGCAAGGCGGCAACTGTCCGCTCACCGAGCCTGGCCGCACCGTTGTCAAGCACGGCGTGACGCTGATCGGCGAAACCAACGTGGCCTCGCTGGTGGCGGCCGACGCCAGCGCGCTGTATGCGCGCAACCTGCTCGATTTCCTCAAGCTCATCATCACCAAGGAAGGCGCGCTGAACATTGACCTGGAAGACGACATCGTGGCCGCCTGCCTGATGACCCAGGGCGGCGAAGTCAAGCGCAAATAAGCCGGGCAGGGGGCCATCGCCCCCCGCGCCAAGTCAAGCCCGCGCCCACCCGCGCTCATAACCCCGTTCAAGCCCAAGGAGAAAACCATGGATGCCGTGTCACCCACCCTCATCAACCTGATCATTTTTGTACTGGCCATCTACGTGGGCTACCACGTCGTCTGGACCGTTACGCCGGCCCTGCACACGCCGCTGATGGCCGTGACCAATGCCATTTCGGCCATCGTCATCGTCGGCGCCATGCTGGCTGCCGCGCTGACAGAAACGCCGCTGGGCCGCACCATGGGCGTGCTGGCCGTGGCGCTGGCCGCCGTGAACGTCTTTGGCGGCTTCCTGGTCAC
The DNA here is from genome assembly GCF_035984465.1 of Polaromonas sp. CG_9.5. NCBI lineage: Bacteria > Pseudomonadati > Pseudomonadota > Betaproteobacteria > Burkholderiales > Comamonadaceae > Polaromonas > Polaromonas sp. CG_9.5. Next base: position 146,703 of record NZ_JAXCHR010000007.1, on the reverse strand, counting down.
ACGCCGGATGCTGGAAATGTTCCGCAAGAAGGAAAAAAAGGCCGTCGCAGCCGTCGTTGATTCGGGAGCTTCCAAATGAGCATGAACCTCGTCACGCTGCTGTATCTGGTGGCTTCCGTCTTCTTCATCCAGGCGCTCAAGGGCCTGTCGCACCCGACCACGTCGCTGCGCGGCAACCTGTTCGGCATGGTCGGCATGGCCATTGCCATTCTGACCACGGGCGCCTTGATTGTCGAAATTTCGGGCGGCAAGGCCCAGGGCATGGTGTATGTGCTGGGCGCGCTGGTCGTGGGCGGCGCTGCCGGCACGCTGATGGCCAAGCGCGTCGAGATGACCAAGATGCCTGAGCTGGTGGCCTTCATGCACAGCATGATTGGCCTGGCGGCCGTGTTCATCGCCGTGGCGGCGGTAGCAGAGCCTCATGCCTTCAACATCGTCGCCAAAGGCATGCCGATTCCGGCAGGCAACCGGCTTGAGCTGTTCCTGGGTGCGGCGATTGGCGCGATTACCTTCAGCGGCTCGGTGATTGCCTTTGGCAAGCTCAGCGGCAAATACAAGTTCCGCCTGTTTCAGGGCGCGCCGGTGTCCTTTCCCGGCCAGCACAAGCTGAACCTGGTGCTGGGCCTGATCACCGTCGCGCTAGGCATCACCTTCATGCTGACCGGCAACTGGACAGCGTTCTTTGCCATGCTGGCGTTGTCCTTCGTGATGGGCGTGCTGATCATCATCCCGATTGGCGGCGCTGACATGCCGGTGGTGGTGTCGATGCTCAACAGCTACTCGGGCTGGGCGGCGGCCGGCATCGGCTTTTCACTGAACAACTCGATGCTGATCATTGCCGGTTCGCTGGTCGGATCGTCGGGTGCCATCCTGTCTTACATCATGTGCAAGGCCATGAACCGCTCGTTCTTCAACGTGATTCTGGGCGGTTTTGGCGGCGAAGCGGCCACGGTCGCCACCGGTGCCAAAGAGCAGCGCCCGGTCAAGTCAGGCTCGGCAGACGATGCCGCGTTCATTCTGGGCAATGCCGAAACCGTCATCATCGTGCCGGGTTACGGCCTGGCAGTGGCGCGTGCGCAGCACTCGGTCAAGGAACTGGCGCAAAAGCTGACCGACAGGGGCATCAGCGTCAAATACGCGATTCACCCGGTGGCGGGCCGCATGCCTGGCCACATGAACGTGCTGCTGGCCGAGGCCGAGGTGCCGTACGACCAGGTGTTCGAGATGGAAGACATCAACGCCGAATTCGGTCAGGCCGATGTCGCCATCATTCTGGGCGCCAACGACGTGGTGAACCCAGCGGCGCACGTCAAGGGCAGCGCCATCTACGGCATGCCGATCCTGGAGGCCTACAAAGCCAAGACCGTCATCGTCAACAAGCGAAGCATGGCGGCCGGCTACGCCGGGCTGGACAACGAATTGTTCTACATGGACAAAACCATGATGGTCTTCGGCGATGCCAAGAAGGTCATCGAAGACATGGGCAAGGCCATCGAATAAGCCTGCGCCGCACAACAGACCTGCTCGCCACCGAAAAGGGCTGAATAGTTAGAGAGCATCCTCTTCTTATTCACCCGATTTTTAGGGAAAACGCAATAGCCCCGAAGAGGGTTGTCCCTGAGAATTAGTGACAGTAAGTAAAGTAATGGAGAAGAGACACATGAATGCAGCGCTGAACGCAGACGTCATCGACCGGCCTTGGCTCAAGGCTTATCCCGCAGGCGTTCCCGCCGACATTGATACTTCCCAATATCCGTCGCTGGTGGCGTTGATGGGAGAGAGTTTCAAGAAGCACCGCGACCGCGTGGCGTACAGCTTCATGGGCAAAGACATCACTTTTGGCCAGACCGACAGCCTGTCGATGAGTTTTGGCGCTTACCTTCAAGGCTTGGGGCTGGCAAAGGGCGACCGCGTTGCCATCATGATGCCCAATGTGCCGCAATATCCGGTGGCTGTCGCCGCCATCTTGCGTGCCGGTTATGTGGTGGTCAATGTCAACCCGCTCTACACTCCGCGCGAACTGGAGCACCAGCTCAAGGATTCCGGTGCCAAGGCCATCGTCATCGTCGAAAACTTTGCCAGCACCCTGGATCAGTGCATCGCCAACACGCCCGTCAAGCATGTCGTTTTGTGCGCGATGGGCGACCAGCTGGGCCTTCTCAAGGGCGCACTGGTCAACTACGTGGTGCGCAACGTCAAGAAGATGGTGCCGCCTTTCAACCTGCCCGGTGCGGTACGCTTTAATGACGCGCTGGCGCAAGGTGCGCGCGGCACGCTCAAACGGCCCGACATCCGTCCCGACGATATTGCCGTGCTGCAGTACACCGGCGGCACGACAGGCGTTTCCAAAGGCGCTGTGCTGCTGCACCGCAATGTCATCGCCAACGTATTGCAGTCCGAAGCCTGGAACGTCCCGGCCATGGCCAGCCTGCCGGCAGGCGAGCAGCCCATCTATGTTTGCGCACTGCCGCTGTACCATATTTTTGCGTTCACCGTGAACATGATGCTCGGCATGCGGGCAGGCGGTAAAAACATCCTGATCCCCAATCCGCGTGACTTGCCGGCGGTGCTCAAGGAACTGGCCAAGCACAAGGTCAACAGTTTTCCGGCCGTCAACACCCTGTTCAACGGGCTTGCCAACCACCCTGACTTCAACACCGTCGACTGGTCGCACCTGAAAATCTCGCTCGGCGGCGGCATGGCAGTGCAAAGCGCCGTGGCCAAACTCTGGCTGGAAAAAACCGGCTGCCCGGTTTGTGAAGGCTACGGTCTTTCCGAAACCTCGCCATCGGCCAGCTGCAACCCGACCAACAGCAAAGCCTTTACCGGCACCATTGGTGTGCCGATTCCGGGCACCTATTTCAAACTGCTGGACGACGACGGCCATGAAGTACCGCCCGGCCAAGCCGGCGAAATTGCCATCAAGGGCCCGCAGGTCATGGCCGGTTACTGGCAGCGCCCTGACGAGACCGACAAGGTCATGACACCAGACGGCTATTTCAAAACCGGCGACATTGGCATCGTTGATGACAACGGCTTTTTCAAGATCATTGACCGCAAAAAAGACATGGTGCTGGTCAGCGGTTTCAATGTCTATCCGAACGAGATTGAAGACGTTGTGTCCAAACTCGACGGCGTCATGGAATGCGCCTGTGTCGGCGTACTGGACGAAAAATCCGGCGAAGCCGTCAAACTCGTGATCGTGAAGAAAAATCCCGACTTGACCGAAGCCCAGGTGCGCGCCTACTGCAAGGAAAACCTCACGGGCTACAAGCAGCCCAAGGTGGTGGAGTTCCGTACCGAGCTGCCCAAAACCCCGGTCGGGAAAATCCTGCGCCGGGAATTGCGCGACAAACGCTAGGCTGCATCTTCACTGAGCCGCGTCAACCGGCTCAAGTATTTGCAACAGGTTGAAAGGCGGCGCAATTCGCCTTTTTTCATGCCGCATGCCGGATAAGCCGTGCTTTGCCAGGAAAATCGCCTGCATGTCTTTGATTTCTCTTGGTGCCGCCGCATCGCCCATCGCCATTCTCAGCGCTTTGCCGCAGGAGCAGCGCGGACTCATCGCTTTGCTGCAGCAGCCGCAAAAGGTCATCCATGCCAACCGGGATTTCTGGCTGGGCAATCTGCACGGCCAGCCTGTGGTGCTGGCTTTGTCAAGGATTGGCAAAGTGGCGGCTGCCACCACCACGGCCGCACTGATCGAGCGTTTTGGCGTCGGCCGCATCGTTTTTACCGGCGTTGCAGGCGGCTTGGGGCAAGGCGTCAAGGTGGGCGATGTGGTCGTGGCGACGGAGTTGATCCAGCACGATCTGGATGTCTCGCCACTGTTCCCGCGCTATGAAGTGCCGCACTACGGAAAAGCCCGTTTCCATTGCGATCCGGTGTTGAGTGCGCTGCTTTTTGAAGCCAGCCGCAACGCACTGGCGCACGAAAGCCTGGCCAGCCACGGTTATGCCGATGCCTGTGTTCATCAGGGTTTGATTGCCAGCGGTGACCGTTTTGTCTGCGGTGCTGACGAGTCGCGCATGCTTCGCGACACGATGGCCGGCGCTGGGCATGCGGTGATGGCGGTCGAAATGGAAGGCGCAGCCATCGCGCAAGTCTGCCTGGACTACGGCGTGCCATTTGCCGTCATGCGCACCATTTCAGACCGCGCGGACGACAGCGCGCACGTCGATTTTCATGATTTTGTATAGGCGGTGGCCAGTCGCTACGCGCATGCCGTGATTGAAAACTTTCTTTTGTCGCTATAAATTTAATAGCTGTGTGCGTCCGTGTGTATTGCACAAGAGGTACTTTTGGCTATAAAAACTCTCACTGGAGCCAGCCGCGCTTGCGGAAATACCACATCGGCACCACGGCGCTGGCAATCATCAGCCCCAGCGCATACGGATAGCCCAGCGCCCAGTCCAGCTCCGGCATCATTTTGAAGTTCATGCCGTACACGCTGGCAATCAGGGTAGGCGGCAAAAGGGCCACGCTAGCTACTGAAAAGATCTTGATGATCTTGTTCTGGTTGATGTTGATGAAACCGACCGTGGCGTCCATCAAGAAGTTGATCTTGTCGAACAGGAAAGCGGTGTGCGAGTCGAGCGAATCAATGTCACGCAGAATCTGCCGCGCCTCCTCGAACTGCTCGGCATTGAGCATTTTGCTGCGCATCATGAAGCTGACGGCGCGCCGCGTGTCCATGACATTGCGCCGGATGCGGCCGCTCAGGTCTTCATTGCGGGCGATAGCGCCCAGCACCTCGCCGGCCATCACGTCGGTGACATCGCCCGACAGCACCTTGGTGCTGACTTTTTCAAGGTCAATGTAAATGCCTTCGAGCGTGTCGGCTGAATATTCAGCGTCGGCATCGAACAGCTTGAGCAGCACTTCCTTGGCGTCTTCTATCAAACCCGGCGCCCGGCGCGCCCGCATGCGCAGCAGCCGAAATACCGGCACATCTTCATCATGGATGGAGAACAGCACGCCCTTGCTTTTGAGGTCGTCATTGACCAGATTGAGGATAAAAGCGACTCGCACGTTGCGCGGCTCGTCCTCGTCGGCAATCAAAAAGTCTGAGCGGATATGCAGCTCGCCGTTGTCTTCTTCGTAAAAACGTGCGGACTCTTCAATGTCCTCGTCCATCGCGTCTTCAGGAATGGACAGGCCGTAGTACTGCTTGATCCAGCGCTTTTCTTCGAGGGTGGGTGACTCCAAGTCGACCCAGATAGGCTGGAACCGGGAGAGTTCTTCCAGGGATTCAATTTCTTCCTGGAAAAGCCGGCCATTGGCGAGCGTGAAAATATTGAGCATGACAGACGGCTTTTTAGAGGGACATAAACCTGCGCAGGGCGTTGTTAAGCCTTGGCGCAGGTGCGGGTTGTGGAGTGAAGGCCTCGCTTTCAACCCGCTTCCCAGCCCCTATCTGGCGTCAGTCTGCGGTGTTGAAAGCGGCCAACTGGGACTGCTTTCCAAGGATTTCTCCGTAACAAATAATTCGGGATTATGGCATTGCCAGGTTGACTCACCGACCATCGTGGCCGGCTGCTTTTGCGCACCGGATAGTTCTTGAAAAGAAGCGTTCAAACTGTTTTTTGCGTTTTGGAAGCGCTTGTTTCAGACTCTGAAAAGTTATCAGAAAAGCATGACAGTTTGATGCTGTGGGGTGCGATGTAACGCGGTTTGACTGCGAAAAATGACAATAAAGGCGGTTTAAAAACACCGTGGACTCTTTGGCAGGCCATTGAGGTTGGAGTTCTTTCATCAATTTTGGGGTAAACAAAGAAAAATTAATGCGCTTTACGCTGATCGCAGCGTGAAAAAAGTCTTGGCGGCAACCTGTTTTGTTACGTTCCCGGCTTGCAATTTCAGGAGGCCGTAGGCATAGTGATTACAAGAAAGTGTCCCTCGTCTGCTGCCATTTTCCAAGCGTTTGGCAGCGTTTTTAACCAGATCCATTGTGGAGAAGGAGTTTTCTTATGAACTTGACGATTAGCGGTCATCACCTGGAAGTTACACCTGCGCTGCGCAGCTATGTGACCAGCAAGCTTGATCGTATTAGCCGGCATTTCGATCAGGTGGTGGACGTACGCGTTCTTCTGACTGTGGACAACATGAAGGAAAAGGAAAAACGCCAACGCGCCGAATGCACCCTGCATGTCAAGGGCCGCGATTTGTTTGCAGAAAGCTCGCACCACGACTTGTACGCTGCTGTTGATGACCTGACGGACAAACTGGATCGGCAGGTCGGACGCTACAAAACCAAGGTCCAGGATCACGGTCATGTTTGCGCCAAACGCGAAGAGGCTTAAACTTGCGCAATTCCTCTTGTTGCAGCCCGATCCCTTGATGGACGATTGCTACAAGCCGATTGTGGAAACCAACCGAACTTCACTTTTTAGCCTGACTGCTTGAGAACATGAACGTACAAGCCGTTTGCACTGGCAAGCGGCTTTTTTCTGTTCCATTTTTAATCAGTTTGCTGCAAAGCCCATAATTCGGCGACTAAAAGAGCGTTATGAACCGTCTTTCGCAAATTTTGCCTCTCCCTCAAGTCTTGGTTAGCGTCGAAGCGACCAGCAAAAAGCGCGCGTTTGAAGAAGCTGGCCTGTTATTTGAAAATCTCTACGGCCTGAACCGCGCGCTCATCACTGACAGCCTGTTTGCCCGTGAGCGCCTGGGCTCGACAGGTCTGGGTCATGGCGTCGCCATTCCGCACGGCCGCATCAAGGGCCTGAAGACGCCGATGGCCGCGATTTTCCAGCTGCAAACGCCTATAGGTTTCGATGCGCCCGATGAGCTGGCCGTGAACCTGCTGGTGTTTTTGCTGGTGCCAGAAGCCGCCACACAAAAACACCTTGAAATCCTTTCCGAAATTGCCGAACTGCTCAGCGACAGCACCTTGCGCGAGCAACTCAAGGGCAGCAACGAGGCAGCCGCATTGCACCACCTGATTGCCTCCTGGCAATCAGCCCACGAAGTCAGCTCTTAAGCCCCAAGCCCCAAGCCCAAGCATTCCAGGCCGATATGAAACCCACCGTTGTCAGTGCTGACGTCTTATTTGAAGACCACCGTGCTTCCCTGAAATGGCAATGGGTTGCCGGTTTGGGCGCTTCTGAGCGGCGCTTTGATGAACTGGCGGTACGGGAAGCGCGGTCGGGTGCAGATCTGGTCGGTTACCTGAACTACATTCATCCCTATCGGGTGCAGATTCTGGGCGTGCGTGAAGTGGCGTACCTGACACATGCCAGCCCTGAAGATATCGCCCGGCGCGTCTCGCGCATCATTACGCTGGAGCCGCCAGTGCTGGTAGTGGCTGACGGCCAGACAGCGCCCGACACGCTGCTGTCGATGTGCGAACGTGCACAGCTCCCGATGTTTGCCACGCCGGAGTCGGCCGCTTTTGTGATTGATGTGCTGCGGGCTTATCTGTCCAGGCATTTCGCCGAGCGCACCTCGATGCACGGGGTGTTCATGGACATTCTGGGCATGGGCGTGATGATCACCGGCGAGTCGGGACTGGGTAAAAGTGAGCTGGGGCTGGAGCTGATTTCACGCGGCCACGGCCTGGTAGCCGATGATGCGGTAGACCTCGACCGGATCAACCAAACCGCCATTGAGGGGCGCTGCCCCGATTTACTGCAAAACCTGCTGGAAGTGCGCGGTATCGGTTTGCTCGATATCAAGGCAATTTTTGGCGAGACGGCGGTGCGCCGCAGAATGCGCCTGAAGATGATCGTGCATCTGGTGCGGCGCGAAACGCTGGAACGCGACTATGAACGCATCCCCTATGAACCGCTGACGCAAGATGTGCTGGGCGTGCCTGTGCGCAAGGTCATCATTCAGGTGGAAGCGGGTCGCAACATTGCAGTGCTGGTCGAGGCCGCAGTGCGCAACGCCATTTTGCAGTTGCGCGGCATCAATACCTACCAGGAATTTGTGGAGCGCCACCGCCGTGCAATGGAGCAGGATGATTAGACCTCTACGCTTTCCGCTGCCTGGAATTTGCAGCCCGCTCTAGACGGCTGCTTTAACTACAAACTTGGTTAAGCCGGTTGCTTGGCCGGAACTTGTCTGAATTCAAGATAAGCTGCTTGACTCTCTGTTTGCCTTGAATCGACCCCAGCATGCCAAGGTAAAAATCAGGAGTGCTGATGGTTGCGTCCGGGTGTTGCCGGCCGGTTGGGGCAGTCGGTCTTGGTGCAATTGGCATAGATCGACAGCGAGTGGTCAGCGATGGCAAACCCTTTTTTATCAGCGACGTCATGCTGGCGTTTTTCGATTTCGGCGTCGTAAAACTCTTCAACTTTGCCGCAATCGAGGCACACCAGATGGTCGTGGTGCTGGCCTTCGTTGATCTCATACACCGCTTTGCCGGACTCGAAATTGCTGCGATTGAGCAGCCCGGCTTGCTCAAACTGCATCAAGACCCGGTACACCGTGGCCAGACCGATGTCTGAACGCTCTTCAAGCAGGACGCGAAAGACGTCTTCTGCCGTCATGTGGCGTTGTTTGCCGATCTGAAAAATTTCCAGAATTTTCAGGCGCGGCAAGGTGGCCTTCAAGCCGGTGTTTTTCAACTCGTCAATGTTATTCATGGGAATCTCTCTGGGGGAATGGAACGCGGCCCCGTGCCGCTCGAAACAGGCCTGCAGACACCCAGCCGCTACAATGGATTGATCATATCGCTACACCTTCTATCTATGTCTGCCCTGACTGCAAAACCTCATTACAGCCTCCCAAGATTCCTTGTCGTCGTGGCCTGTGTTGCACTGGCGTCGTGCAGCAGCACCACGATGAGCGATAGCGCGGTCAATCCGGTGAACTGGATTACGCCCTACAAGGTAGACGTGATCCAGGGCAACTTTGTTTCCAAGGAACAAGTGGAGCAGTTGCAGGCCGGCATGACGCGTGATCAGGTCAAGTCGGTGCTGGGAACGCCCCTGATGGCCAGTCTGTTTCATGCAGACCGCTGGGACTATGTGTTCACCCTAAAACGTCAAGGCGTCGAGCCGCAGTCTTTCAAATACACGGTGTTCTTCAAAGGCGACCAACTGGTGCGGTTTGGGGGTGACAGCATGCCTAGCGAATCAGAATTCATTTCGAGCCTGTCCAATAAACGAAAACTGGGGAAGGTGCCTGTTCTGGAAGCCACCGAAGAGCAGCTCAAGGCCGCAGAAAAGTCGAAATCGTCGGCGTCAAACACCCAGTCAGAGTCGTCATCTGACAGCTTGCCAGCGGGTGCGTCAAACAAGGTTTATCCTCCGCTCGAAAGCCAAAAGCAGTGAGCGCGCCCTTCGCTGAAGCGGGCCGCTTGCGGATAGCCGTCGCCGGGGCCGGTGGCCGGATGGGCCACATGCTGATTGAAGCGGTGAATGCCAGCACGGACTTCCAGCTCACCGGAGCGCTTGATGTGGCGGCCAGCCCGTCAATCGGTCTGGATGCCAGTAGCTTTTCAGGCCATCACAGCGGCGTTCTTATTAACTCTGATCTTCGCGAAGGTCTGAAAAACTCCAGCGTGCTGATCGATTTCACCCGACCCGAAGGCACACTGGCCCACCTGGCCATCTGCCGAGAACTGGGCATTAAGCTGGTGATTGGCACCACCGGCTTTTCAGAAGACCAAAAAGCCGAGATTGCCGCAGCCGCCAAAGACATTGCCATCGTGATGGCGCCGAACATGAGTGTCGGCGTCAATGTCACGCTCAAGCTGCTGGAGATGGCGGCAAAAGCACTGTCTACCGGCTACGACATCGAAATCGTCGAGGCGCACCATCGCCACAAGGTCGATGCCCCTTCGGGCACGGCGCTGAAAATGGGCGAAGTTATTGCCGGTGCGTTGGGGCGTGACCTCAAAGACTGCGCTGTCTATGCGCGTGAAGGCGTAACCGGCGAGCGCGACCCGTCGAGCATCGGTTTTGCCACCATTCGCGGCGGCGATGTCGTCGGCGACCACAACGTGCTTTTCCTGGGCGACGGTGAGCGCATCGAAATCAGCCACAAGTCTTCCAGCCGTGTCACTTATGCGCAAGGCAGTCTGCGCGCCGCGCGTTTTCTGAGCAACCAGACGAGCGGGCTTTTTGACATGTTCGATGTGCTCAATCTGAAGTGATTCGCGCATGAGTCTGCTGGCCCTGATCACGCAAGGCGGCCTTGTCAGCCAACTGGTCGCGGTCTTGCTGCTGATCATGTCAGTGGCCAGCTGGGTCATCATTCTCTGGAAAACCTGGTTGCTGCAGCGCGCCCAAGGCGATGTGGCGCGTTCGACTGCTGCTTTCTGGCAGTCGCCTTCGGTTGAAGACGCCTGCGACAAGGTGGCGGCATTTGACCGCGAAGCCCTGGTGCTGCCGTTGATTGTTGCGACCCAAACTTCTGCGCGTGGAACGCTGGCAACCGCAGGCGACAAGGGCGCGCAGCTGACCCGCTTGCTGCGCGATGCCTTGCATGCCGTGTTGCGCAAGCTGCAGTTTGGTCAGGTCTTGCTGGCCACGGTAGGCTCTACCGCGCCCTTTGTGGGCTTGCTGGGAACGGTTTGGGGCATTTACCATGCGCTGACCGGCATGGCGACGGCGGGGCAGGTCACTATCGACAAGGTGTCGGGGCCGGTCGGCGAAGCGCTCATCATGACTGCTGCGGGTCTGGCGGTAGCCATTCCAGCTGTACTGGCGTACAACATTTTTGGCCGCCGCATTGGCCGCATTGAGGCTGATCTGGAAGGGTTTGCCTTCGATTTACGCGAACTGCTGGCCGCCGGCTCAGGCACACGGTCATCCACAGACGACAGTGCCGGGCTGAGCCAGGCCAACGAAGCCCTTGCGGAGATCATTCAGTGACCTTTGGCCGGCTCGAACGCACGCCAAGCGCCCAACCCATGAGCGACATCAACGTCACGCCGCTGGTGGATGTCATGCTGGTGCTGGTGGTTATTTTCATCATCACTGCGCCCCTGCTGGCCAGTACGATCCGGCTTGACTTGCCCAAAACAGATGCCGCCAAAGCCATGAATGCGCCCCGGTTTGTAACGCTGGTCGTTGACAAATCCGGCCAGACGTTCCTGAACGACAAGCCCTTGGCGCTCGAAGAACTGGCGCAAAAGTTGACGCAAACCGCCCGCCAGAACCCCGACACCGAAGTGCAATTGCGCGCCGACGAAGCCGTGCCCTACGGTAAGGTGGTCGAAATCATGGGTGTAGCGCAAAAAGCCGGACTCAGCCGCATCGGTTTTGTGGCTGAACCTGCGGCGGGCCCTGCTTTGGCGGTGCCGCCGGATCGTTGATCGGCGCTGCGCCTGCAGCCTCTAAAATCACGTGTTCGCAGCCGAGGGCTGCCCGCCCCGAGACCGGGGTTATTTTTTCCGGTAGCTAGAGTTCATGCAAGACAAATACAACCACATTGACGTAGAGCGCAGCGCGCAAACCCACTGGAACGCCGCCGACGCCTACCGCGTGACCGAAGACGCAAGTCGCAAGAAATACTACGCTTGCTCGATGTTGCCTTACCCCAGTGGCAAGCTGCACATGGGCCATGTGCGCAACTACACGATTAACGACATGCTCACCCGCTACTTGCGCATGAAGGGTTACAACGTCCTGATGCCCATGGGCTGGGACGCCTTTGGTCTGCCCGCTGAAAACGCAGCCCTGAAAAACGGTGTGCCGCCCGCCAAGTGGACTTACGACAACATCGCCTACATGAAAAAGCAGATGCAGGCGATGGGTCTGGCGGTTGACTGGAGCCGCGAAATCGCCACCTGCGACCCCAGCTACTACAAGTGGAACCAGTGGTTGTTCCTGAAAATGCTGGAAAAAGGCATTGCCTACCGCAAGACCCAGGTGGTGAACTGGGACCCGGTCGACCAGACCGTGCTGGCCAACGAACAGGTGATTGACGGCAAGGGCTGGCGCACCGGCGCGACGGTTGAAAAGCGCGAGATTCCGGGCTATTACCTCAAGATTACCGACTACGCCGAAGAGTTGCTCGACAGCGTGCAGCACAAGCTGCCCGGCTGGCCCGAGCGCGTCAAGCTGATGCAGGAAAACTGGATTGGCAAGAGCGAAGGCGTGCGCTTTGCGTTTACCCACGCTATTGCGGATGCGTCCGGCGCGTTGATTGGCGATGGCCGGATGTATGTATTCACCACGCGCGCCGACACCATCATGGGCGTGACGTTTTGCGCCGTGGCGCCCGAGCATCCGCTGGCGTTGCATGCCGCTGCCACGAGTCCCGAACTGACCGCTTTCATCGCCGAATGCAAGGCGGGCGGCACGACGGAAGCCGAAATGGCCACGCAGGAGAAAAAAGGCCAGCGCACCGGGCTGCTCGTCACGCATCCCCTGACCGGCAATCAGGTCGAGGTGTGGATCGGCAACTATGTGCTGATGAGCTATGGCGACGGCGCGGTCATGGGGGTGCCGGCGCATGACGAGCGGGACTTTGAATTTGCCAAGAAATATGACCTGCCGATCAAGCAGGTGACCGATGTTCAAGGCAAGACCTACAGCCTGGAGGCTTGGGCAGACTGGTACGGCGACAAGCAGCAGGGCGTGGTCATCAATTCCGGCAAATACGACGGCCTTACTTTCAAGGCTGCGGTCGATGCAGTGGCTGCCGACTTGGCCGCCCTGGGTCTGGGCGAGAAAAAAACCACCTGGCGGCTGCGCGACTGGGGCGTAAGCCGCCAGCGTTATTGGGGCACGCCAATTCCCATCATCCATTGCGACGAGCACGGGGCCGTCCCCGTGCCCGAAAAAGACCTGCCGGTGGTGCTGCCAATGGATTGCATTCCCGACGGCTCGGGCAACCCGCTGCACAAGCATGAAGGCTTTCATGCCGGCGTCGTCTGCCCGATCTGCGGCAAAGCGGCCCGGCGCGAAACCGACACGATGGACACGTTTGTCGACAGCTCGTGGTATTTCATGCGCTATTGCGATCCGAAGAACAGCGGAGCGATGGTGGCCGAAGGCGCTGACTACTGGATGCCGATGGACCAGTACATCGGCGGCATCGAGCATGCGATCCTGCACCTGCTGTACGCGCGCTTCTGGACCAAGGTGATGCGTGACCTGGGGCTGGTCAAGATTGACGAGCCTTTCACCAAGCTGCTGACGCAGGGCATGGTGCTGAACCACATCTATTCACGCCGCACTGAAAAGGGCGGCAAGGAATACTTCTGGCCGCACGATGTCGAGCATGTGCTTGACGACGCCGGCAAGGTGACTGGTGCGCGGCTCAAGCACGCCGTCGAAAGTGGTGGAATCACATTGCCTGCCGGAACGCTGATTGACTACGAGGGCGTGGGCACCATGTCCAAGTCCAAGAACAATGGCGTCGATCCGCAGGACATCATTGAAAAATACGGCGCTGACACCGCGCGCCTGTACACCATGTTCACCTCGCCGCCCGAAGCTACGCTGGAGTGGAATGACGCGGGCGTTGAGGGTTCTTACCGCTTCCTGCGCCGTGTCTGGAATTTCGGCGTCAAGTTGAATGCTATGGATTCAGGAGCTGATAACGCCCATGCAGCCTGCGCAACAGCCCTATTTGATAAAGAAACCAAGGCTTTGAGGCTGGAAGTACACACTTTGCTCAAGCAAGTGGACTATGACTACCAGCGCATGCAGTACAACACCGTCGTTTCGGGCACGATGAAACTGCTCAATGCGCTCGAAGATTTCAAAAGTGTTTCTTCTGCAGGAGCCGTGGCGGCCATGCGCGAAGGCTTCGGCATTCTGCTGCGCTGCCTGTATCCGGCCGCACCTCACCTGACGCACAGTTTGTGGAACGAACTGGGCTACGCGGCACAAGCCGGCGAACTGCTCGATGCGCCCTGGCCCGAAGTGGACGCCAGCGCCTTGCAGCAGGACGAAATCGAGCTGATGCTGCAAATCAACGGCAAGCTGCGCGGCTCGGTGACGGTGCCTGCCGGCGCCGACAAGGCAGCGATTGAGGCGGCGGCGCTGGCAACCGAAGCCTTCATCCGGCAAGCAGCAGGTGCGCCAGCGAAAAAGGTCATCGTGGTGCCGGGCCGGCTTGTCAACATCGTCGTTTGAGCGGCCTGTCGGTCAAGGGACTCCACATTCAACAAGGCAACCCATGCAGCGTCGCGCTTTTCTGGTCTTTGCGGCTTCCTCCGCTTCTCTTGCACTCGTCAGCCTGAGCGGCTGCGGCTTTGCGCTGCGCAAGGCGCCCGATTTCGCGTTCACCACGCTCTACAGCGGACTGGCCGAGTCGTCGCCACTGGGCGTGGAACTCCGCAGGTCGCTGGAGGCCACGCGCAAGGTCAAGGTCATCAGCGACGCGCGCCTGATCAACGAGGCGCAGGTGGTTCTGGATGTGTTGCTTGACCAGCGCGAAAAGGTAGTGCTCAGCCTGAATGCCTCCGGCCAGGTGCGCGAGTTCCAGCTGCGCTTGCGTTTTCGCTTCAGGCTGCGCACGCTGGCAGGCAAGGAGCTGATTCCTGCGAGCGAAATTGCCCTTCAGCGCGACATCAGCTTCAATGAATCGGCGGTACTGGCCAAAGAGGCCGAAGAAGCCCTGCTTTACCGCGACATGCAAAGCGACGTGGTTCAGCAGATCATGCGTCGCCTGGCTGCAGTGAAAGAGCTTTAAGGCTGCTTCTGCCGCACTGGCAAGGCGCTGTCGACGAATTCAACGCCCTGGTTGGATAAACGGGTTGGCTGTCAGTCAAACCCGGTTTTAATTCGGTATAAAACGGCAGCGTCCCCGGGTTTTACTGTGTATTAGTGCGGTATTGAACTCAAATCAATACATCGGCCGATAAAGTGGCTAAGCTGCCCCATCATGCAAACGGCCAGTCTGTCACCTCTTCCCCTGTCTCCCTCCGGCCTGTCTGGCGACAAGCTGACTACGGCTGCCAGCGCCACGCCGCTGGCAATGCTGGATGATCCGCAAGAATGGACGGCTTTCAGCCGGTCGCTTCCAGGCCAGCCTTCTTGCTGGGAATCGAGCGTGGTGTTTGAGGGCATGCATTGCGCCGCCTGTGCGCTGACCATTGAAGACGCCTTGCGCCGTGTCCCGGGTGTGCTGTCGGCACAAATCAGCGCGGCCAGCCATCGGGGCCGCATCGTCTGGTCAGACCAAACCATCAAACCCTCCGGCTGGATGCAGGCGGCTGCCCGCGCCGGTTATCCGGCGGTGCCGGCCAACGACGCCTTTGCCAATGACCGCCGGCGTGTCGAGACGCGTCAGGCCTTGTGGCGCCTGGGAGTAGCGGGGCTGTGCATGATGCAGGTCATGATGTACGCATGGCCGGCCTACATCGCCGATCCGGGTGACCTGGCGCCGGACATGGCGCAATTGCTGCGCTGGGCTTCCTGGGTGCTTTCGCTGCCGGTCCTGCTGTTTTCATGCACACCGTTCTTCAAAAATGCCCTGCGTGACCTGCGCCACCGCCGTATCAGCATGGACTTTCCGGTCGCGCTGGGCATGGCCATTACTTTTGTCGTGAGTTCTCTGGGTACTTTCGAGCCGGCCGGAATTTTTGGGGCCGAAGTGTATTTCGACTCCTTCACCATGTTCGTATTTTTCTTGCTGACCGGTCGCTGGCTGGAGTTGCGTCTGCGCGACCGCACGGCGGGCGCGCTGGAAGCCCTGATGAACCGGCTTCCTGACAGCGTCGAGCGGCGCAGCGCGGATGGCGTTTTTGAGCGGGTCGCTGTACGCCGACTCAGCACCGGAGATGTGATACGGGTGTTGCCGGGCGAAGCTTTTCCGGCCGATGGCGTCATTTTGCAAGGCAGTACGCTGGCTGATGAATCGCTGCTGACGGGTGAATCGCGCCCTTTGCCGCGTGGCGAAGGCGGTATGGTGATTGCTGGCAGCCACAATTTGTCTGCCGCCGTCATCATGCGGGTCAAGCATACCGGCGACCAGACGCGGTTTGCCCAGATTGTGGCGCTCATGGAAAGCGCTTCTACCTCGAAGCCGCAACTGGCGCAGCTGGCTGACCGCATCGCCAAGCCTTTCCTGATTTTTGTATTGCTCGCTGCAGGCGGGGCAGGCGCTTACTGGTGGACGCATGACCCGAGCCATGCGCTGATGGTGGCGGTGGCGGTGCTGATCGTGACCTGCCCCTGTGCGCTGTCACTCGCCACGCCGGCGGCCATGCTGGCCAGTGCGGGCGCTCTGGCGCGGCGCGGCGTACTCGTGCGGCGACTGCAGGGGCTGGAAGCTCTGGCCACGGTCAACACGGTGGTGTTCGACAAAACCGGTACGTTGACGCGCGATGCATTTGCGCTGGGCGAGGTGCGCACCCGGGAAGGCGTGTCGAAACAGCAGGCTCTGGCGATGGCGGCTGCGCTGGCACAGCATTCCCTGCATCCGGTTTCACGCGCGCTGGTGGCAGCGAGTCAAGGCGATGCGCTTCAGCCTGCGGCTTGGCAAGTAGAAGAAGCGCATGAAACTGCCGGGCAGGGCGTAGCTGCGCATCTTTTCATGGCAGGCAAACAGACATCGGCGGTGTTGATGCGTCTCGGATCCGCCCGATTTTGCGGTGTCGAATTGCCCGCTACCGACGCGCTGCATGCGTGTCTGAGCGACGAGCAAGGCTGGATTGCCACTTTTGAGCTGCAGGAAGACTTGCGCCCAGATGCCCGTGCCACTGTGGCCGCACTGGCCGCGCGGGGGTTGCAAGTGCATCTGCTGTCGGGCGACTTGCCTGATTCCGTCGCCCGCGTCGCGCGGCAAGCCGGCATTAACAGCGCGCAGGGCGGCTGCACACCGCAAGACAAGTTCGCCTTTTTGCGTGAGCTGCAGGCGCAAGGCCGCAAAGTGGCCATGGTGGGCGATGGGCTGAACGATGGCCCGGTGCTGGCCGGCGCGCATGTGTCGTTTGCTTTTGGACAGGCCGTCCCGCTGGCGCAGGCGCAGTCTGATTTTGTCGTGCTGGGCGAGCGGCTCGATACGGTGGTTCAAACCCTGTTGACGGCACGCCGCACCTTTCGCATCGTTCGTCAGAATCTGTGGTGGGCTGCTCTCTACAATGCCGTTTGTGTGCCCCTGGCCGTGGTGGGCTGGTTGCCCGCATGGCTGGCCGGACTGGGCATGGCGCTCAGCTCGCTGCTGGTGGTGCTCAATGCCTTGCGTTTATCGACCGCTATCGCTCCCTTGGAGAGTCTTTGATGGACATCCTGTTTTTACTCATCCCCTTGTCGGTCATCCTGGTTTTTTTCATTCTGGGTGGTTTGGGGTGGGCCATCTACAGGGGCCAGTTTGAAGATATTGAGGCCGAGGGCGAGCGCATTCTTCGTGATGATTGACGCAGGTCAATCTTGAATTCGTCACACCGCGATACGCTTGAGAAGTTACTAAGTAAAGAAGAGGTAAAAATGACATTCGCCAACACGCGAGCCACTACCTACAACGACACCGTTGTACGGCAGTTCGCCATCATGACGGTGGTCTGGGGAGTGGTGGGCATGCTGATTGGCGTGATCATCGCTGCACAGCTGGCTTGGCCTGCCCTGAACATGGACGTTCCGTGGCTCGGTTACGGCCGGCTTCGAAACCTGCACACGAATGCCGTGATTTTCGCGTTTGGCTGCTGCGGCCTGATGGGCACTTCGTTTTACGTGGTGCAGCGTACCTGCCAGGTCAGGCTGTTTTCGGACAAGCTGGCCGCTTTCGTGTTCTGGGGCTGGCAGGCCGTTCTTGTGTCAGCCGTCATCTCGCTGCCGATGGGCTACACCCAAAGCCGCGAATATGCAGAACTCGAATGGCCCATTGACATCCTGATCACGCTGGTCTGGGTGGCCTATGCATTTGTGTTTTTTGGCACCGTCGGCACCCGCAAGGTCAAGCATATTTACGTCGCCAACTGGTTCTACGGCGCGTTCATCATTGCGATTGCCATGCTTCACCTGGTCAACAACGCAGCCATTCCGGTTGGATTCATGAAATCCTATTCGGCCTATGCCGGTGTGCAGGATGCGATGGTGCAGTGGTGGTATGGGCACAACGCCGTAGGCTTCCTGCTGACGGCAGGTTTCCTGGGCATGATGTATTACTTCATTCCCAAGCAGGCCGAGCGGCCGGTGTACTCGTACCGCCTGTCAATCGTGCATTTTTGGGCGCTGATTTTTACCTACATGTGGGCTGGCCCGCACCATCTGCACTACACCGCGTTGCCTGACTGGACGCAATCCGTCGGCATGGTTTTCTCTTTGATCCTGCTGGCACCCAGCTGGGGCGGCATGATCAACGGCATCATGACGCTGTCGGGTGCATGGCACAAGCTGCGCGATGACCCGATTCTGCGTTTCCTGATCGTGTCGCTTTCCTTCTACGGCATGAGCACGTTTGAAGGCCCGATGATGGCCATCAAGACCGTCAATGCGCTGTCGCATTACACCGACTGGACGATTGGCCATGTGCATTCAGGTGCGCTGGGCTGGGTGGGCTTGATCACGATCGGCAGCATGTACTACCTGATTCCCCGTCTGTTCGGCCAAAAGCAGATGTACAGCATGAAGGCCGTGGAAGTCCATTTCTGGACTGCCACCATCGGCATCGTGATTTACATCGCTGCCATGTGGATTGCCGGTGTCATGCAGGGCTTGATGTGGCGTGCGGTCAACCCTGATGGCACCCTGACCTACACCTTTGTCGAGTCGGTCAAGGCCACCTTTCCCTTTTATGTACTGCGTTTGGCAGGCGGTCTGCTTTACCTGACCGGCATGGTCATCATGCTCTGGAATACATACAAGACTGTTTCAGCGGGTCGTTCGGTGACTGTCACCATTCCGGCTGCTGTGGCCCACGCCTGAGGAAAAAAACAACATGGCTAACCAAAAATCAAGCGGTGGTCTTTCTCACGAAAAGGTCGAAACCAACAACTTTCTGATGATCGTGTTGATCCTTATCGTGCTGGCCATTGGCGGCTTGGTCGAGATCGTTCCCCTGTTCTTCCAGAAATCAACCACAGAGCCTATCAAGGGACTGCAGCCGTATACCGCGTTGCAGGTCATCGGACGTGACATCTATCAGCGTGAAGGCTGCTACAACTGCCACTCGCAAATGATTCGTCCGTTCCGCGCGGAAACCTTGCGCTACGGCCCGTACTCAGTTGCGGGTGAATTTGTCTACGACCATCCGTTTCAGTGGGGCAGCAAGCGTACCGGGCCTGATCTGGCGCGCGTAGGCGGCAAGTACAGCGATGAATGGCATCGGATTCACCTCAACAACCCGCGTGATCTGGTGCCTGAATCCAACATGCCTGCTTACGCATGGCTGGAAAAAAATCCTGTCGATGCCGGTTCAATCAAGGCGCACATGGAAGGGCTTCGTACCGTGGGAACGCCTTACACCGACGAACAGATCGCCAGCGCTGCTGACGATGTCAAAGGTAAAACCGAGATTGAGGCCGTGATTGCCTATCTGCAGGTACTCGGAATTCACCGTAAATAAGATGACGTGAGGCAGGTGGCAATGGAAATCAACACACTCAGGGCCATCGTCACGGTGGTTACCTTTTTGGTCTTTATTGGAATCGTGGCATGGGCCTGGTCGGGCCGCAATGCCAAAAGCTTTGATGAAGCGGCCCAGCTGCCCTTCAAGCAAGAAGAATAGACAGCGCCAAAGAACTGGACAAGGAATAAAAAATGAGCGATTTCACCAGTAATTTCTGGTCGGTCTATGTGGCTGGCATCTCGCTGGTGGGCATCTTTGCCTGCCTCGTGCTTCTATGGTTCAGCGGCAAGGCCAAAGCCATGACCGCCAACGACAATACCACTGGCCATGTCTGGGACGGTGACTTGCGCGAGATGAATAATCCCCTGCCGCGCTGGTGGGTCTGGCTATTCATCATTACCGTGGTTTTTTCTCTGGCTTACCTGGCCATGTACCCAGGCCTTGGTAATTACGCTGGCAAGTTTGGCTGGAGCCAGGTTGGCCAGTATGAAGCTGAAATAGCCAAAGGCAACAAGGAAGTTGAGCCTTTGTATGCCAAGTTCAACAGCATGAAGCCCGAAGACATGGCCGGTGATGCGCAGGCCATGGCGATTGGCGAACGGTTGTTCATGAATAATTGCTCGCAGTGTCATGGATCAGACGCCCGCGGCAGCAAGGGGTTTCCAAACCTCACGGACAAGGACTGGCTGCACGGCGGTACACCTGACAAGATTGTTGAAACCCTGGCCAAAGGCCGTATGGGCAACATGCCACCCATGGCCGCGGCTGTAGGTACGTCCGATGATGTTCGCAACGTGGCGAACTATGTTTTGAGCCTTTCCGGCAGCCCGCATGATTCAGTGAAGGCGGCCCTCGGAAAAAGTAAATTTGGTGCCTGCGCCGCATGCCACGGTGTCGATGGCAAAGGCAATCAGGCCCTGGGCGCGCCCAATCTGACCGACGATATCTGGCTGCATGGATGGGGTGAAAATTCCATAGTGGCCATGATCAACAATGGCAAGGTCAATCAGATGCCCGCCCAGGAAGGCAAGCTCACCGAATCCCAGATTCATGTGCTGGCATCTTATGTCTGGAGCTTGTCCAACAAGCCTGGCGCAGTAGCGCTCAAGTGATTTTTATACCAGCCCGACCCTACTGGGGTTTGGCATGGAGCAGTATCCGTGAACGATTCAAAGCCCGCTCCCCGAAAAGTCATTCCCATCGCGGTGATGGCCGGAGAGCCGCAGCAAACTCAGGCCGCTGGTATCGACGGGGAGTTGATCAGCCTCTACCAGGCGCAAAAGAAAATTTACCCGCGCAGCGTCAGCGGATTGTTTTCGAAATGGCGCTGGGTCATGGTGTTCATTACGCAGATTGTCTTTTACGGGCTGCCATGGCTGGAGTGGGGCCAGCGGCAGGCGGTTCTTTTCGACCTGGAAGCGCGACGCTTTTATATTCTGGGCTTGGTGCTGTACCCGCAGGACTTCATTTATCTGTCGGGCATCCTGGTCATATCAGCCTTGTCGCTGTTTCTGTTCACCGCGGTGGCAGGGCGGCAGTGGTGTGGTTACGCCTGCCCGCAGACGGTTTATACCGAGATTTTTCTCTGGCTGGAAAAACTCACCGAGGGTGACCGCTCGGCGCGCTTGCGCCTTGACGCCAGTCCCATGTCCGTGAACAAGTTCACGCGCAAGGCCAGCAAGCAGTTTCTGTGGTTGGCCCTTTCGCTCTGGACCGGGTTTACCTTTGTCGGCTACTTCACGCCCATCAAGGAATTGGGCCTGAGCTTTATCAACATCAGCATGGGGCCGTGGGAAACTTTCTGGGTGTTCTTTTACGGATTTGCCACCTACGGCAATGCAGGCTTCATGCGCGAGCAGGTCTGCAAATACATGTGCCCGTATGCACGTTTTCAGAGCGCCATGTTTGACAAGGACACCTTGATCGTGACCTATGACGAGGCGCGTGGCGAGCCGCGTGGTTCACGCTCCAAAAAAGCAGACCCCAAAGAACTCAATCTGGGCTCCTGCGTTGATTGCACGCTTTGCGTGCAGGTCTGCCCCACAGGCATTGATATCCGCAAAGGCTTGCAGTACGAGTGCATCAGTTGCGCGGCCTGTATCGACGTGTGCGATACCGTCATGGACAAGATGAATTACCCGCGCGGCCTGATTCGCTATTCCACCCAAAATGCTGTTTCGCAGGGCTGGGGCAAAGCGCAGCTCTTGCGTCGCGTTTTTCGTCCCCGGGTGCTGGTTTACAGCGCCATCTTGATTGCCGTCACAGTTTCCCTGTTCGTCAGCCTGGCATTGCGTTCGCCCCTCAAGGTGGACGTGATTCGTGATCGTGCTTCGTTGGCGCGGATTGTCAGCGGCGACAAGATTGAAAATGTGTACCGGCTGCAGGTGATGAACGCGACTGAAAGCACCCAGAACTACCGCATTACGGCCAGCGGATTGCCGGGCCTGGCTTTGGCTTCTGAAAGCACTGTCTCGGTGAATGCTACCGAATCGCGCGGGGTGACGGTCACACTGCAACTGCCTTATGAAGGCGCAAAATCCGGCTCACATGAAATACATTTTGAAGTCGAATCCATCAACTCCCCGGGGCGCGTGGCAGAAAAATCGGTTTTTCTGGTGCCTCGTTAATGAACGGAACTGTCATGAATAACGAATATGGACAACCCTGGTGGAAGTTCGGCCATGTCTGGATGGTATTTGCCTTGCCTGCCGTGGTCGTGGTCGCCTCGTTCATCACCTTGTACCTTGCCATCAAGGTTCCTGATCCCGTGTTGAACAGCTACGGTCAAGCGGCAAATTCTGCGGAGTCCAAGCCTGAAACGCCATTTTCAACCAATATGGCGCCTGCCATGCAGGCCCGAAATCATGCTGCAACCGGCACGCCCGCTCCGGTAAAACCCTGAAGCGCCAAGAACCTGGCGTCATGCAGGACATCACGAGAGAGACTTCAAGACGATGCTGAACCAACGACTGATGTGGATTGCATGGCCTGCTTTCTTGCTGGCTGGCGTGATCGAAATGCTGGTGTTTGCCATGGTCGATCCTCAAAGCCTGCATTGGTTTGGCCAGCCCTTGGGCCTGTCGCGAGAGGCTGTCTACACACTGGCTTTTTTTGTTTTTTGGCTGTTGACCATGGCGTCGAGCGCATTGACAACGCTGCTCTCCATGTCACCTTTTGAAGTCAATCGCCGTTCCTTGGCGGCGGACAGACCGGTGCAACGGTAAGCCCTTGGCAGCTGGCAGCGCACCCGTCAGCTCTGGCGTCATGGGCCTTGACTGCCGGCTGCGCCGGGTTTTTTATCAGCAGGGTTGCTGATTGTTGTTGACGATCAGCTTGAGCGCATCGGTATCAATAATCCGCACATGGCGCTGCTTGACTTCAACAATTCCGTCTTCAACGAACTTTGAAAAGGTCCGGCTGACGGTTTCAAGTTTCAGGCCCAGATAACTGCCGATTTCTTCCCGGGTCATGCGCAGCAGCAGCTCCGACTGCGAGAAACCCCTTGCATGCAGCCGTTGCACGAGATTAAGCAAAAAGGCCGCCAGACGTTCCTCGGCGCGCATGCTGCCCAGCAAAAGCATCACACCGTGCTCGCGCACAATTTCACGGCTCATGATATTGTGGACGTGGCGCTGAAGCGAAACCACTTCCCGCGACAACTCTTCGATCCGGTCAAAGGGCATGACACAAACTTCCGCATCTTCCAGCGCCACAGCATCACAGGTATGGTGGTCTTTGACGATGCCGTCGAGGCCGATGATTTCGCCGGCCATTTGAAAGCCGGTGACCTGGTTGCGGCCATCTTCAGTGTTGATGCATGTCTTGAAAAAACCGGTACGGATGGCATACAGCGAAGTAAATTTTTCACCGTTGCTGTACAGCCGCGCGCCCCGTTTGATCTTGCGGCGGATCGCCACCACTTCATCGATTTTTTCCAGTTCTTCGGCCTTCAGCCCCATGGGCATGCACAGTTCACGCAGATTGCAGTTTGAACAGGCGATCTTGATGGCGGAGGCATTTACGGGATGGATTTTGGTATCGCTGGCGGCATTTTCCCGTTTGGCTGGATGCGCAGATTCTGAGGTGGCGTCAAACATGAAATTCTCCTGATTGGGGGGTTCGTTGTTTGGTCTGCGACGGTGTAGACCGCTGATCTATGTCAAATAAATTATTGACTTGTCGCGATACATTGGTAGGCGTCTGCCCCAAGATTGTGGGGGCGCGTCTCAAGGAACCGTCATGAACGCACTCGCGGCTAATTGTATGCCCATCCCCTCGCCTGAAATGATGGTGCGTTTTGAGGGCTCCGGTCCTTCCTACACTTCCTACCCGACGACAGACCGATTCGTAGAGGCCTTCACGGCTGACCAGGCGTCGCAGGCACTGGCGCAGCGCAGGCATGGGGCGGCTGCCCTGTTTTTGCCGCTGTCGCTTTACGTGCACATTCCTTTTTGCGAATCGCTGTGCTACTACTGCGCCTGTAATAAAAGCATCACCCGGCAGCATGAGCGCGCCGAAGCTTACCTGCGCTACCTCAGCCGCGAGGTAGACCTGCACACGGCGCACCTCGGGCTTGGCCAATCCGTCTCCCAGCTGCATCTGGGGGGCGGAACCCCGACCTTCCTCAGCGACGACGAACTGCGTGAATTAATGGCCATGCTGCGGCGCAGTTTTGCCTTTTCGCCAAGCGGTGAATACTCGATTGAAGTGGATCCGCGAACCGTTGACGCCGCGCGATTGGCCACACTGGCCGAGCTGGGTTTTAACCGGCCGAGCTTTGGCGTTCAGGACTTTGACGCTGCCGTCCAGAAGGCCGTGCATCGTATCCAGCCCTTTGAGCAAGTGCGCGCATTGATTGAGGCGGCGCGTTTGCTGGGGTTCAAGTCGATCAATGTGGACTTGATGTACGGGCTGCCACAGCAAACCCCGGAGTCGTTCGAGCGCACGCTGGCGCAGGTGAGCCAATTGCGGCCAGACCGCATTGCGCTGTACGCCTATGCCCATCGGCCGCAGCGCTTCAAGCCACAACGCCGTATTTCTGTGGCCGAGCTGCCCACGGTAGAAGCCAGGCTGACGATGCTGTCACGCTCGCTTTCGGCGTTTCAGGCCGCAGGCTATGTGCATGTGGGCATGGAGCACTTTGCGCTGCCCGACGATGCACTGGCCATCGCCAAGCGGCAAGGCCGGCTGTACCGCAGTTTTCAGGGCTACAGTACCCAGCCTGACTCCGACCTGATCAGTCTGGGCGTGTCGGCCATCGGGCGGGTGGGTGCCACTTACAGCCAGAACGCCACGACGCTGGACGAATACTACGATCACCTCGACCAGGGCCGCCTGCCTGTGGTGCGGGGGCTGGCGCTGTCGCGCGATGACATGGTGCGGCGCAGCGTCATCATGGCGCTGATGTGCCAGGGGCATCTGGAGATTGAATCGATTGAGCTGGCCCATCTGATCGATTTCAAAACCTACTTTGCCGCCGAGTTGACGCTGCTGCATGACATGCAGGCGCAGGGGCTGGTGGAAGTGACCGACACCAGCCTGCGGATTACGCCAACCGGCGGGTATTTCGTGCGTGGCGTGGCGATGGTGTTTGACCGCTATCTGCAGGCCGACCGTACGCGGGCAAGACTTTCCAGGATCATTTAAAAACACCTGCATGAAAACATCGCTGGCGATGACCGCCTTACTCATGGGACTGGCCGGTGGGCCGCACTGCATCGCCATGTGCGGCGCCGCCTGCGCCGGTATCGGCAAAGCGGCCGGCGCGCGCAAAACATCGGCGCTCTGGACTTTCCAGGCGGGCCGGCTGCTCAGTTATTCGGCGCTGGGCGCAGTGGCGGCAGCTTCCATGCAGGGCTTGGGCTGGCTGACGACACAAACCGCCGCCCTGCGACCGGTCTGGACGCTGTTTCATGTCGCCGTGATGATGATGGGCCTCATGCTGGTGCTGCTGGCGCGCCAGCCGGTCTGGCTCGACACCACCGCCCGCAACGTCTGGGCCCGCGTTCAGGCTTTCAATGCCGCTTGGGGGCGCGGTGCACCGCTGGCGATTGGTGCGCTTTGGGCCTTCATGCCTTGCGGCTTGCTGTATTCGGCGGTGCTGGTGGCGGCGCTCAGCGGCGGGCCGCTGGACGGTGCGCTGACGATGGCGCTGTTCGCGCTCGGCAGCAGTGTTTCACTTTTGATCGGCCCTTGGCTCTTGCTGCGACTGCGCGGCAACGGCAGCGGCGAATGGGGCGTCCGGCTGGCGGGTCTGGCGCTGGTGGTGACATCGGGCTGGGCTTTGTGGATGGGCTTGGTGCATGACACGGCACCCTGGTGCAGTGTGTAGGCCCCCACGCTCCGCCGCTGCGCGGGTCGCTGCCCCCCGAGGGGGCGCTGCGCCTGCGGCCCGGCGAAGCCGAGAATGTCGCCCCCCACGCTCCGCCGCTGCGCGGGTCGCTGCCCCCCGAAGGGGCTGCTGCGCCTGCAGCCCGGCAAAGCCGGTTCTGCGGCCCCTGCTGGTGGGGAAGTTGTACCCCAACGCTTCTTGCAGATAGCCGCTTTGCCAGCGGCCCGGTCAAGCCGGTTTTGCCGTCCTCGCTGATGTCCAGGGGTTTTTGGCTCTTTAGCGCGTTTTTATTTGACCAAAAAACGGATTTTTCGCATGAAATAAGCCGATTGCGCATGCTGGGTATGCGCAAGCAGCTATTAATTCAGTAGCAAATAGCCTTCTGCTAAAGCTGCAGTCCGCAATCCTGGTGCTCCGTGATGTCGCGCTATCCGCGCCGCATCAGTGTGCTTTTACCAAACAGGCTTTCAATCAGGTCCAGCGCCACTTCCGCTGTGGCGTTGCGCACGTCCAGTGCTGGATTCAGCTCCATCACGTCCAGCGACGCCAGTCGGCCCGTGTCGGCAATCATTTCCATGCACAGCTGCGCCTCGCGGTAAGTCGGGCCTCCCTTGACCGCCGTGCCAACGCCGGGCGCGAAGCTGGCATCCAGAAAGTCCACATCAAAGCTCACATGCAGGTGCGTGTTGTCGTCCATGCCCGCCAGCGCCGCTTTCATGGTGTGCCGCATGCCCATCTCGTCGATGTAGCGCATGTCGAATACTTCCATGCCTGACTGCCGGACGAAGCATTTCTCTCCTTCGTCCACACT
The DNA here is from genome assembly GCF_035984465.1 of Polaromonas sp. CG_9.5. Taxonomy (NCBI): domain Bacteria; kingdom Pseudomonadati; phylum Pseudomonadota; class Betaproteobacteria; order Burkholderiales; family Comamonadaceae; genus Polaromonas; species Polaromonas sp. CG_9.5. Next base: position 120,145 of record NZ_JAXCHR010000007.1, on the reverse strand, counting down.
GCGGATGCCGATCTGGCGAAAAGCCGATGCTTGCAAGGCGGGCGTCATGCCGCCAATCGCCGTCAGCTCAGCGGGCCCGTGACCGCACAGCACCGCCACCGGCATGCCGTGTGTGTTGCCGGTCGGCGTCAGCTCATGGGTGTTGAAATCGGTGTGCGCGTCCAGCCACAGCACGCGCAGGTTTTTGCCCTGCTGACGGCAACGGCGGGCCACCGCACTGATCGAGCCAATCGCCAGGCAATGGTCGCCGCCCAGCAAAATGGGCAATTCGTCTTCGTCCAGCGCGGCATGCACCGCTTCATGCACCGCATGGTTCCAGGCCGCCACCTCGACCAGATGGCGGTAGCCGCTGACCGGGGCTTGCCACGGGTTGGCCGGTCCGCTGACGTTGCCCCAGTCGGTCACGCGCAGGCCAATGCCTTCGAGCGTGGGTTGCAGCCCGGCAACGCGAAAGGCTTCAGGCCCCATTGAAGCGCCGCGCGTGCCTGCGCCCACGTCGGTGGGGGCGCCTATGAGTCGGATGTGTCGTGTCATGTAGAGGTTGATTCCATGTTGAATAAAGAGGGTTTCAGGCCAGTGCAGCCTGATTTTCGTCAGCTTGCACAGCAGGGCAAGAAGCGGCAGCGGCTGCACTGATCGGCTCTGAAGGGCGCTTGGCTGAAGTTTCGGCAGAAAAAGCCGGCTTGATGAGCTGGTAAAGATTCTTCGGGTCGTCCAGTCGGGGAATCAGGGGAATGGCGCTGCCGGCGGCCAGCGCTTGCGCCGTGTCGTGAAGATACCGCAGTGCAGAAAAGTCCTCAAGTGCAAAGCCGACCGAGTCGAACACCGTGATCTGCGCTGCGCTGTCGCGCCCGGTTTTTTCACCCGACAGCACCTGCCACAGCTCGGTCACGGCAAAGTCTGCTGCCATCTGCTGCAAGTCACCTTCCGCGCGGGTTTGCGGTTCGTATTCGACGAACACCTTGGCGCTTGCCAGCACATCGGCATGAATCTCGGTTTTTCCGGGACAGTCGCCGCCGACCGCATTGAGGTGCGTGCCCGGCTTGAGCATGCCCGCCGTGATGACGGTGGCATAGGCTTTGTCGGCGGTCACGGTGGTCACGATGTCGGCATTGCGCACGGCTTCAAGGGTGCTGCTGCAAGCCCGCAGGCACAGACCCCTGGCGTCGGGGTTGGCTTGCAGGTTGCGCATCAGCTTGGCGGTGGCGGCGGGGTCAATGTCGTACAAATGGATTTCCTCAATGCCCAGCAGATGGTGAAAGGCCAGCGCCTGGAACTCGCTTTGCGCGCCATTGCCAATCAGCGCCATCACGCGGCTGCCCGGCCGGGCCAGTGCACGCGCCGCCACGGCGGAGGTGGCCGCCGTGCGCAGGGCGGTGGTCAGCGTCAGTTCGCTGATCAAGAGCGGCACGCCGGTCGCCACATCGGCCAGCACGCCAAACGCCATCACCGTGGACAGGCCAAGCGCCGTGTTTTTCGGATGGCCGTTGACGTATTTGAAGGTGTAGGTGTGGGCATCGGCAATCGGCATGAGCTCAATCACGCCACCAGGCGAATGGCTGGCCAGGCGGGCCGACTTGTCAAAATTTTGCCAGCGCAAAAAATCCTGCTGGATGCAGTCGGCTATGCCTTTGAGCGTCTGGGCCAGACCCTGCTGGCGCACGATGCCGGCCACATCCTGCGGGCTTAAAAACAGGGTGTTCAGGCTGGGTGTGGTGGGGGTGTTCATGGTTGTCTCGCCTTGTTTTATAAAGATAAGCACCAGTGTGTTTCAGCCATGAATCAATAACAAGTGTCAATAATGGGGGTAAATAGCCAATATGTTGACGTAATGACAGAAAAAGGTGCCTAAATGGACGAAACCGACCACCAACTCATTGCCCTGCTGCGCCACGATGCGCGCCTGTCCGTGGCCGCGCTGGCGGCCCGGCTGGGCGTGTCACGCGGCACCGTCACCAACCGCATCCGGCGGCTTGAAGACGACAACGTCATCGTCGGCTACACCGTGCGACTGCGGCCTGACGTGCCGCGCAACGAGATCAAGGCCTGGATGAGCATTGCGGTGGACGGCAACCAGACCCGCAGCGTGATTGCCAGCCTGCTGGGCGAGCCCGGCGTGGCGACGCTGCATGACACCAATGGCCGCTGGGATTTGCTGGCCGAACTGCGCGCCGAAAATCTGCAAGACCTGGCCAAAGTGCTCGAACGCATTCGCCTGCTCAAGGGCATCAGCAACACCGAAACCAGTATTCATCTGGAAACCTACCGGCTTTCTGTCTAGCGGCGCATCAGGCGCACGATGGGCCTTGCAGCGCGACAAGTCTGTTTTTACCGAAAACACTTTGTGTCAAACTTGCGGTAAAGTTTTTGTCGGAACGAAAAAGAGCGTCTCGAATACGCTCGCTTCACGAGACCTTCTCTTCAGACAGGAATGCTCATGTTCTCATCGCTGCGTCGCCAAGTTTGTCTTGTCGGCCTGTTGGCCCTCACGCTTTATGGACCTACTCAAGCACTGGAGGCGCCCAAGGGCCCGGTTGTCTTGTCCATGAGCGGTCACATCACCCAGAAAAATGCGGCTGACCGGGCCAACTTTGACATGGATATGCTGGCGGCCTTGCCCCAGCACACGTTCACCACTAACGCGCCGTGGTTTGCAGGACCAAGGCAGTTCACCGGCCCTTTGCTGCGGGATGTGCTCACCGCCGTTGGCGCGCAAGGAAAAACCCTCAGGGCCGTCGCGTTGAACAACTTCAAGACTGACATCCCGGCGGATGATGCCGTGCAGTTTCCCGTGATCATTGCGCTGCTGATGGAAGGAAAACGCATGCCGATTCGCGAAAAAGGCCCGCTGTTTATCGTCTACCCCTACGACACAGACATTGAGCTTCAATCGACGCGCTACTACAACCGCTCAGCCTGGCAGCTTCGCGCCATTGAGGTTCAATGATGCCAGCGCGCCAGACTACGAGCCACTCGCCCTGGCCGGCCAGTCGCTGGGCGTTGGCAGTGGCTGCGGTGCTGGTGGCGGTGTTCGTGGCCATAGGCTGGATACAGATACGCCAGGCCAAGCTGCTGAACAGCGCGGTGTGTTACACCGAGGACAACATCACCTGGATCTTTTCCCAGCTTGAATTGGAATATGTGGTCTTGCGCGACGATCTGCGCCAGGCACAGCGTTACCCCGCCAGCTTTGACACGCAGGCGCTGCGCGAACGTTATGAAATTTTTGTCAGCAGGATCTCGCTGGTGTCGCCCGAGCAGGTTGGCGAGACACTCGCGCCCAGTGCGGAACAAGTAAATACCGTCGGACAGATCAGGCAATTCGTGAGTCGTGCTGATCCCTTCCTGTCAGAAAATGCGTCTGTCGCCCTGACGCCGCAAGTCATTGGTCAGCTTCTGGACGAAATGCTGCCGCTGCTCGAACCCATCCACAACATGGCGCTGTCAAGCGTCAACATGATGGGGAACACCATTGCAAATCGCAACGACGCGGCACGCAGTCACGGCTATATCAGCGTTGCCTTAAACATTTTCCAGGGCTTTTTGACGCTGGTGTTCGCTGTCCTGCTAATTCGCCAGGTCCGGTCGGTCGAGCAGCGACGCCATGAGCTGGAGCGGGCAAGCACTGAGATCTTCAGGCTCAACCGCGAGCTTGAAGAGCGCGTGCGCCAGCGCACGGCCCAGCTGGAGGCGACGAACCGGGAGCTGGAGGCTTTTTCCTATTCCGTGTCGCACGACCTGCGCGCACCGCTCAAGACCATCAACGGCTTTAGCCACTTGCTTGAGCGCGCGGTCGGCGACACGGCCAGCGAGAAAATCACCCACTACCTCAGCCGGATTCGCGCCGGTACGCAGCAGATGGGCGAGTTGATTGATGGCATGCTGTCGCTGGCCCAGTTGTCACGCAGCACGCTGCAGGTCAAAGACGTGGACCTGGCGGTGATTGCGCAGCGCATCGAGCGCGACTGTCGCGAGCGCGAGCCGCAGCGCCAGGCGCAATTTCAAATTCAGCACAGCTTGTGCGTCAAAGGCGATGCACGCCTGCTGGACTCAGTGATGCAAAACCTGCTGCTCAACGCCTGGAAGTTCACCTCCAAACGGGCGCTGGCCCGCATTGAAGTCGGCAGCCTGGCGGCGGACAACGGCGAAACCGTCTATTTTGTCAAGGACAACGGGGCCGGCTTTGACATGGCGCACGCCGCCAAGCTGTTTGGCACCTTTGAGCGGCTGCACGCGCCGACGGATTTTCCGGGCTATGGCATCGGACTGGCGACGGTGAAAAAAATCATTGAGCAGCACGCCGGCCGCATCTGGGCGCAGGGCCAGGAAAACGAAGGCGCGACGTTTTATTTCACACTCGGGCCAGTGCCAGCTCACGCACCCTGACAGGCGGGTTGCCGCGCACTGTGCAACCGCAAAGCCGGGGCGGCCAGACTCAATGCGTATCCTAAAATCGTCTCACTATGCAACTGGCCCCCGCTCAACTGTCTGACCACCTCAAGCGCGGCCTCAAAAGCCTCTACACCCTGCATGGCGACGAACCGTTGCTGGTGCAGGAATTTGCCGACGCCCTGCGTGCGGCGGCCCGCAGCCGTGGCTACACCGAACGCACGGTGCACACCGTGTCCGGTGCGCATTTCGACTGGAGCGAAGTGCTGGCCAGCGGCGGCTCGCTGAGCCTGTTTGCCGACAAGCAGATCGTGGAAGTCCGCATTCCCAGCGGCAAGCCCGGCAAGGACGGCTCGGTGGCGCTGCAGCAGCTGGCCGAGCGCGCCCAGGGCGACGACTCGACACTGACGCTGGTCATGCTGCCCCGGCTCGACAGCGCCACCAGCAAAGGCGCGTGGTTTGGCGCACTCGAGAGCTTTGGCGTGACGGTGAAATTCGAGCCGGTTGGCCGGCCCGTGCTGCCGCAATGGATCGCCCAGCGCCTGCAGCAACAAGGCCAGCGCGTCGCCAGCGGCGAAGAAGGCCAGCGCACGCTGCAGTTTTTTGCCGACCGCGTCGAAGGCAACCTGCTGGCCGCGCACCAGGAAATCCAGAAACTGGCGCTGCTGTACCCGGTGACAGGGGACGGCGTTTTGAGCTTTGAGCAGGTTGAAAACGCCGTGCTCAATGTAGCGCGCTACGACGTGTTCAAGCTGTCAGAAGCGGTGCTCGGCGGCCAGCCCTTGCGCGCCGCCCGCATGATTGACGGCCTGCAGTCCGAAGGCGAGTCTGAAGTGCTGGTGCATTGGGCGCTGGCCGAAGACATCCGCAGCATGAAGCGCGTGAAAGACGCAATCCGCGCCGGCCGGCCCATGCCGATGGCGCTACGCGACAACCGCGTCTGGGGCGCGAAAGAAAAACTCTACGAACGCGTCTTGCCCGGCATGAGCGATGCCGCGCTGGCCCGGCTGCTTGATGCGGCGCAAAAAGTCGATGGCATCGTCAAGGGGCTGAAGCAGCCCGACTGGCCGGCCAGCGGCTGGCAGGCGCTGCACCGGCTGGCCGGCATGGTGTGCGAATACTGCGCCGCCCCATCGCGCGCGCCTCCTGCCCAGCGCGCCGCGCCGGGCAGCGCGAAGCGCTAGTGGCATGCAGCACACGGCGTCTCTTTCCAAAAAGCTGATCCGCATCGGTGCCAGCCTGCTGGTGCTGGCGCTGGCGTCGATCGGGCTGACCTTGTGGGTCACCTGGCAGTTGGAGGGCGGCGCTGCAGCCGTGAACGAAGCCGGCCGCATGCGCATGCAAACCTGGCGGCTGACCAGCGCCGTGTATGCTGGCACGCCGCAGCCCGAGCTGCAGCGCCTGGTCAACAATTTCGAGGAAAGCCTGTCGGTGCTGCGTCGCGGTGATGCGTCCCGGCCGCTGTTTGTGCCTTGGGACGCGCGCGTCAAAGACAAGTTTTTGACCGTCGAGTCGCTGTGGCTTGTGCAGCGCCAGCAGTGGCTGGGCGGGCCGGCCCTGCCGGTGGGTGCGTCACTGCAGGCGAGTGGGGATTTTGTCGAGGCGATTGACGCCTTCGTGCTGGCCATCGAGCTGCATTTGTCCCGGCTGACCGCCATCCTCAACCTGTTCCAGTTCGCCATGATGGCGTTGGCGATTGGCGGCGCGGTCATCATGCTCTACACCGGCTATCTGTACGTCATCAGCCCCTTGAGCCGCTTGCATCAAGGGCTGGGCAAGGTCGAGGCCGGAGAATTTGCGGCCCGCATTGAAGTCGATACCGAGGACGAGTTTGGCCAGGTCGCCGCCGGTTTCAACCGCATGGCCGGCAAGCTCGATGCGATGTACAAAGGGCTTGAATCGCAGGTCGAGGCCAAGATTCGGCACATCGAGGCGCAGCGCGTGCGGCTGGAGGCGCTGTATGAAGTCAGCGCGTTTTTGGCGCAGGCCGGCAGCATCGAAGAGCTGGCGCAAGGGTTTGCCCAGCGGGTGCGCACCCTGATGAAGGCCGACGCCGGCGCGGTGCGCTGGTCGGACGACGCCAGCCAGCGTTACCTGATGCTGGCGTCTGACTGTTTTCCGCAGGACATGCTGGAAGAAGAACGCAGCTTGCTGTCGGGCGCTTGCGTCTGCGGCAACCTGCAGTTTGATTCAAAAACCCGCGTCATCCCGATCCTGAGCCATGACGAAATCCCGGTGCGGCGCTGCGCCAAGGTCGGCTACGAAAGCGTCGTCAGCGTGCCGATCCGGCTGCAGCAGCGCTTGCTGGGCGAATTCAACCTGTTTTTTCGCAGCCCCGTCACGCTCAGCGACGAAGAAACCGAGCTGCTCGACGCACTCGCCAGCCACCTGGCCAGCGCCCTTGAAAGCCTGCGCGCCGCCGCGCTGGCCCGGGAAGCCGCCGTGGCCGAAGAGCGCACCATGCTGGCGCGTGAGCTGCACGACTCAATCGCGCAGTCGCTGGTGTTCCTCAAGATCCAGCTGCAACTGCTGCGCATCGCCGCCCAGAAAGGCCAGACTGCGCAAATGCACCAGGCGCTGGACGAACTCGATGTTGGCCTGCGCGAGAGCATCGGCGACGTGCGCGAGCTGCTGGTGCATTTCCGCACCCGCACCAACACCGACGACATTGAGCAAGCGCTGCAGGAAACCCTGCAAAAATTCCAGCACCAGACTGGGCTGCCGACGCACCTGAAAGTGCATGGCGACGGCCTGCCGCTGCCGCCCGACGTGCAGGTGCATGTGCTGCATGTGCTGCAGGAAGCGCTGTCCAATGTGCGCAAGCATGCCAGCGCCAGCAAGGTCGAGCTCGAAGTCCACAAGGGCGCGCAGTGGCGCTTCATGGTGCGCGACGACGGCATCGGTTTCGATGCGCGCCAAGGTCACGGCCCCTCGCATGTCGGCATGAAAATCATGCGCGAGCGCGCCGGCGGCATTGGTGCCCACGTTGAAATCATCTCCAGGCCAGGGCAGGGCACCATCGCCAGCCTGACGCTGCCCACGCATCCGGTATCAAGAAGCAGCGGCACGGCCATCACCGGGCTGGAGCTGGAGTCGCTGGCCGGGCTGATGCGCAGCCATTGACCCAACCTGACATTAAACGACGGAATAGTAATGAAAAATGCCTCTGGTGTACGACCCGCCTGCGCAAGCAGCTATTTAATTCATAGCGTATTGCAAAGGGCGAAGCGATGGAACTGATTCGCCTGCTGGTGGTCGATGACCACACGCTGTTCCGGCGCGGCCTGATCGCCTTGCTGTCGCAGGACGAGCGCTTTCAGGTGACTGGCCAGGCCGGCGACATCGGCGAAGCGCTGCGCTGCGTGGCCCAAGCGCCGCCCGATTTGGTGCTGCTCGACAACCACCTGCCCGGCGTGCTGGGCGTCGACGGCATTGCGTCGCTGAAAGCAGCCGCGCCGGGCATCCGCATCCTGATGCTGACCGTCAGCGAAAACGAAAACGACCTGGCCGCCGCGCTGCAAGCCGGGGCTGACGGCTACCTGCTGAAAACCGTGGAACTCGACCACCTGTCCGAATTCATCATCAAGGTGCTGGCCGGCGAATCGGTCATCAGCCCCGAAATGATGACCAAGCTGGTCACCGCTTTTCGCAGCAAATCTGCCTCACCCGAGCCGCTGGTGCCAACGCCGTGCGAACCTGCAGCGTTGCCCGAAATGCCGGCGGAGGCAGCCGGGCAGACCGCGCGCGCCGGCATTGATTTGCTGTCAGCGCGCGAGCGCGAAGTGCTGGCCCTGATCGCGCTGGGCGACAGCAACAAGCTGATTGCGCGCAAGCTCGACATCGCAGAAACCACGGTCAAGATTCACGTCCAGCACATTCTGCGCAAGCTGCAACTCACCTCACGCGTGCAGGCCGCCGTGGTAGCCGCTGGTCTTGAGGCGGGTTGAGCAATAACAAGGCAATACTCATTTATTGATAGCTGCTTGTGGCCGCCAGCCGTGCACCACAGGCCGATAATCCATTAAATTGCCAAGTTTTTCAGCGATTCATTGGCTTGTGCTGTGAAATTGTCCTTTTGCCGCGCCCACTTTGCCGTGGGACGGCCTTAAGGGGGGCTTGACGGCCTTGACGCGGCCCATGCGCCGCATTCATTGACGGCTTCAAACGCCTTGTCAGGCAGGGCATTTGCCTTGTCGCAGAGTGGCCGGAGTAGCGCAGGCGGCATGCGCTGTTCGCAGGTTCCTTGTCCGTAGCGCGTGACGGTGCGCAGTCCTCGTTCAGGCCGGTCGTCCCATGCATTTGCCTGGCTATGTTTTTAATAGCTGTCTGCGCTTTCCAGTCTTGCGCAAATAGCCTGAAAGACGTTCAACAAAGCGGCTGCGGCATGGGCTTACTGCATTGCTGGCCCGGATCAAATTTGATCTGCATCAATCTTTCCCTGAATTGACGGGGGAGTAGTCCTTCAGAACGATGGCCTGCGGGTTGGCCATCGTTCTTGTGCTGCCGCGCCACGGGTCGAACGGAGGATATTCAAAAGCCCGGGAAAACCCGACAGTCATGTCATGTCCCTGGAGAACAACGTGGCTTCCGAGCTGAACAATTCAAGAAAAGCCTGGTCGGTGCTGATCGTCAGCACGCTGGCGTTCACCGTCTGCTTCATGGTCTGGATGATGTTCGGCGTCATTGGCATCCCGATCAAGAAGATGCTGAACCTGAACGCCACCCAGTTCGGCCTGCTGACCGCCATGCCGGTGCTGACCGGCTCGCTGATCCGCGTGCCGCTGGGCATCTGGACCGACAAATACGGCGGCCGCATCGTTATGGCGGTGCTGATGGCCCTCACCGTGCCAGCGATCTGGATGATGAGCTACGCCACCCAGTACTGGCATTTCATCACCATCGGCCTGTTCGTCGGACTGGCGGGCGGCTCGTTTTCGGTCGGCACGCCGTATGTGGCGCGCTGGTTTCCCAAGAACCGCCAGGGCACGGCGATGGGCGTGTATGGCGCGGGCAACTCGGGCGCGGCCGTCAACAAGTTCGTCGCGCCGGTGATCCTGGTGGCCTTCGGCTGGACCATGGTGCCGCAGGCGTATGCGGTCATCATGCTGGCCACGCTGGTGCTGTTCTGGCTGTTCAGCCACAGCGACCCGAAGCACCTGGTGCCGAGCAATGTCAGCTTCAGGGACCAGCTCAAGGCGCTGAAAGACCCCAAGGTGCTCAAGTACTGCCAGTACTACAGCATCGTGTTTGGCGGCTATGTGGCGCTGTCGCTGTGGATGGTGCAGTACTACATCGGCGAATACGGCCTGGACATCCGCACGGCGGCGCTGCTGGCGGCCTGCTTTTCGCTGCCCGGCGGCGTGCTGCGCGCGGTTGGCGGTGTGCTGTCGGACAAGTACGGCGCACACAGCGTGACCTGGTGGGTGATGTGGGTGAGCTGGATCTGCCTGTTCCTGCTGTCGTATCCGCAGATGGATTTCACGCTCTTGACCGTCAACGGCCCGACCACCTTTCACCTCGGCCTGAACATTTATGCCTTCACCGGGCTGATGGGTGTGCTGGGCGTGGCGTTTGCCTTTGGCAAGGCCAGCGTCTTCAAGTACATCAGCAACGACTATTCGCACAACATCGGCGCGATCAGCGGCATCGTCGGACTGGCCGGCGGCCTGGGCGGCTTTGTGCTGCCCATCCTGTTCGGCGTGCTGATGGATTTGACCGGCATCCGCTCCAGCGCCTTCATGCTGATGTATGGCGTGGTCTGGGTCTCGCTGATCTGGATGTACTGGACCGAGGTGCGCCGCACCGATGTCATGGGCCGCAGCGCGGCAGTCGCCCCAGCCTGAACCCGAATTTACTACCGAGAAAATCATGAGCCTTAAAACTGCCTCCTCTGCAGGCGCTACGGTGCTGCCGTCCGGGAAGGATTCCGGTGCCGACATCGGCGACTGGCGTCCTGAAGACGAAACTTTCTGGGAAACCACCGGCAAGCGCATCGCTTACCGCAACCTCTGGATCTCGATTCCGGCCCTGCTGTGCGGCTTTGCCGTCTGGGGCATGTGGGGCATCATCACCGTGCAGATGATGAACCTGGGCTACCCGTTCAGCCAGGCCGAACTGTTCACCCTCACCGCGATTGCCGGTTTGGCCGGGGCGACGATGCGCATTCCGGCGTCGTTCCTGATTCGCCTGTCCGGCGGCCGCAACACGATTTTCCTGACCACCGCCATGCTTCTGGCTCCGGCGATTGGCACCGGCATTGTGTTGCAGCACCCGGAATGGCCGCTGTGGTCGTTTCAGCTCATGGCGCTGTGGTCTGGCGTGGGCGGCGGCAACTTTGCCAGCTCCATGTCCAACATCAGCAGCTTTTTCCCGAAGCGCCTGCAGGGAACCGGGTTGGGGCTGAATGCCGGTCTTGGCAATTTTGGCGTGACCACGATGCAGATCGTGATTCCGCTGGTGATGACGGTGAACATCTTTGGCAGCTTCGGCGGCGAACCGATGACGCTGCTCAAGGAGAGCGGCTGGATTTTTGGCGCCATTCCGCCCGGCACGCCGACCTGGATCCAGAACGCGGGCTTTGCCTGGGTGCTGTCGCTGGTGCCGCTGTCGATTTTGTGCTGGTTTGGCATGAACAACCTCAAGACGGTCTCGCCCGCTATTGGCGGCACGATTCCGGCCTTCCTCAAAATTACCTGGCTCTACACGCTGTCGTTCATTCCTGCCGGCATCGGCCTGTACCTGTACCTGCCCAAGCCGTCGGGCCTGGGCGTGCTGAACATGTGGCTGGCGATGCCGCTGATCATTGTCAGCACCTTGATGGTGCTCAAGGTCACGGCCTTTGGCCCGATGAAGGAAAACGTCGCCAAACAGTTTGCCATCTTCAGCAACAAGCACACCTGGTCGCTGACCATTTTGTACATCGTCACCTTCGGCTCGTTCATCGGTTTTTCGATGGCGCTGCCGCTGGCGATGAAGGTGATTTTTGGCGTCAGCCATGTACCGAACGCAGCCGGTGTGATGCAGCACACGCTGAACAACCCGAACGCGCCCGCCGTGCTGGCTTATGCCTGGATCGGCCCGTTTGTGGGCGCGGCAATTCGGCCTGTGGGCGGCTGGATTGCCGACAAGGTCGGTGGCTCCATCGTCACGCAGGCGATTTCTGCGGTCATGGTGCTCGCCTCGGTGGCGGTCGGGTACGTGATGCTGCTGGCCTACAACTCGGCCACGCCTGAGCAGTATTTCTTCGCTTTCATGGCGCTGTTCGTCGTGCTGTTTGCTGCCAGCGGCATTGGCAACGGCTCGACCTTTCGCACCATCGGCGTGATTTTTGACCGCCAGCAGGCCGGCCCGGTGCTGGGCTGGACTTCAGCTATCGCCGCCTACGGCGCTTTCATTGCCCCGGTGGTGATTGGCGCGCAGATCAAGGCCGGAACGCCACAAAACGCGATGTACGGCTTTGCGATTTTTTACGCCCTGTGCCTGGTGCTGAACTGGTGGTTCTACCTGCGCGCCGGTGCAGAAATCAAGAACCCTTGAGCCCTCTTGCTCCCTCTCCCTCCGGGAGAGGGCAGGGGTGAGGGCTCCCCGAACCTCACACTTTTTATTGAATCAAAGGAGACCAGAATGAGTCATTTTCTTGATCGACTAAGCCACTTTTCCAACCCCAGGGAATCGTTCTCGGGCGACCACGGCGTCACCACGGCGGAAGACCGCACCTGGGAAGACGCCTACCGCAACCGCTGGGCGCACGACAAGGTGGTGCGCAGCACCCATGGCGTGAACTGCACCGGTTCGTGCTCGTGGAAGATTTACGTCAAGGGCGGCATCGTCACCTGGGAAACCCAGCAGACCGACTACCCGCGCACGCGCTGGGACATGCCCAACCACGAGCCGCGCGGCTGCTCGCGCGGCGCCAGCTACAGCTGGTATCTGTACAGCGCCAACCGCGTCAAGTACCCGATGATCCGCGCCCGCCTGCTCAAGCACTGGCGCGAGGCGCGCCTGACGCTGGCGCCGGTCGAGGCCTGGGCCGCCGTGGTGCAGGACGATGCCAAGCGGCGCGACTACCAGAGCGTGCGCGGCCTGGGAGGCATGGTGCGTTCGACCTGGGACGAGGTCAACGAGCTGATCGCCGCGTCCAATATCTACACCATCAAGCAGCACGGCGCCGACCGCATCATCGGTTTCTCGCCGATTCCCGCCATGTCGATGGTCAGCTACGCCTCGGGTTCACGCTACCTTTCCTTGATTGGCGGCGTGTGCATGAGCTTTTACGACTGGTACTGCGACCTGCCTCCGTCCAGCCCGCAGGTCTGGGGCGAACAGACCGACGTGCCCGAGTCGGCCGACTGGTACAACTCCAGCTTCATCATTGCCTGGGGCTCCAACGTGCCGCAGACGCGCACGCCCGACGCCCACTTCTTCACCGAAGTTCGCTACAAGGGCTGCAAGACCGTCGCCATCACGCCCGATTATTCCGAAGTCGCCAAGCTGTCCGATTTGTGGCTGCACCCCAAGCAGGGCACCGACGCCGCCGTCGCCATGGCGATGGGTCATGTGATTTTGAAAGACTTCTATTTCGGCGGCAACGGCAAACCGCGCTCGGCGTATTTCGACGACTATGCACGCCGCTACACCGATCTGCCGATGCTGGTGATCCTCAAGTCCCACACGCTGGAGAACGGCGACACCTGCCTGGTGCCCGACCGCTATGTGCGCGCCTCCGACTTTGCCGACCAGCTCGGCCAGGACAACAACCCTGACTGGAAAACCGTCGCCTTTGATGCGCAGGGCAATGTCGTCACGCCGCAGGGCGCGATTGGTTTCCGCTGGGGACCGGACGGCCGCGCCGACACCGGCCAGTGGAACCTGGAAGCCAAGGAAGCGCGTGATGGGAATGACGTGAGCCTCAGGCTGTCGGCGCTGGAAGGCGACGAAGCCGGTCACGACAGCGCCCGCGTCGGTTTTCCGTATTTCGGCGGCATCCACCACGAGCATTTCCCGAACAACGAACAGGGCGATGTGCTGGTGCGCAGCGTGCCGGTGACGCGTATTTCGGTCGGCAAGGACGGCGAAGCCAGGGAGGTGCTGGTCGCCACCGTGTTCGACCTGCAAGCCGCGCAATACGGCATTCCGCGCGGCCTGCCCGGCGAACTGGCCGCCGCCGATTTCAACGACAACACGCCTTACACACCCGCCTGGCAGGAGCAGATCACCGGCGTGCCGCGCGACCAGATCATCACCGTTGCCCGCCAGTTCGCCGAGAACGCCGAAAAGACCGAAGGCCGATCGATGGTCATCATCGGCGCCGGCATGAACCACTGGTACCACAGTGACATGAACTACCGCAGCGTCATCAACATGCTGATGATGTGCGGCTGCATCGGCAAGAGCGGCGGCGGCTGGGCGCACTATGTGGGCCAGGAAAAGCTGCGGCCGCAGACCGGCTGGACGCCGCTGGCCTTTGCGCTCGACTGGATTCGCCCGCCAAGGCAGATGAATTCGACCAGCTTTTTCTATGCCCACACCGACCAGTGGCGCTATGAAAAGCTCGGCGTCGATGAAGTGCTGTCGCCGCTGGCCGACAAGAAGCAATATGGCGGCAGCATGATCGACTACAACGTGCGCGCCGAGCGCATGGGCTGGCTGCCTTCTGCGCCGCAACTGCAGACCAATCCGATGCAGGTCGTGAAAGACGCGCAGGCCGCCGGGCTGGATGCCAAAGACTATGTGGTCCAGTCGCTCAAAGACGGCTCGCTCAAGCTGAGCTGCGAAGACCCGGACCATCCGGCCAACTGGCCGCGCAACATGTTTGTCTGGCGCTCCAACATCATCGGCTCGTCGGGCAAGGGCCATGAGTACTTTCTCAAGCACCTGCTGGGCACCGACAACGGCGTGCAGGGCAAGGACCTGGGCGCCGAGGATGGCAAGCCCGAGGAAGTCGTCTGGCACGACAAGGCGCCAGAAGGCAAGCTCGATTTGCTGGTCACGCTCGACTTCCGCATGAGTACCACCTGTCTGTATTCCGACATCGTGCTGCCCACCGCGACCTGGTACGAAAAGAACGACCTCAACACCAGCGACATGCACCCCTTCATCCATCCGTTGTCTACCGCCGTGGACCCGGTGTGGCAGTCAAAGAGCGACTGGGAAATCTACAAAGGCTTTGCGAAGAAATTCAGCGAACTGTGCGTCGGCCACCTCGGCGTCGAGCAGGAAATGGTGCTCACGCCGGTGATGCACGACACCCCGGGCGAGCTGGCCCAGCCTTTCGAGGTGAAGGACTGGAAACGCGGCGAATGCGAGCTGATTCCCGGCAAGACGGCGCCGCAAATGCAGGTCGTCGAGCGCGACTATCCCAACGTGTACAAGCGCTTCACGGCGGTTGGCCCGCTGCTGAAAAAGATCGGCAACGGCGGCAAGGGCATTTCCTGGAATACCGACATCGAGGTCACGCAGCTCGGCCAGTTGAACGGCCTGGTGACCGAGCCCGGCGTCACGCAGGGCATGCCGCGCATCCTCAGCGACATCGACGCCTGCGAAATGGTGCTGCAGCTGGCGCCTGAAACCAACGGCCACGTCGCCGTAAAGGCCTGGAAAGCACTGGGCAAGCAGACCGGGCGCGACCACACCCATCTGGCGCTGCACCGCGAAGACGAAAAAATCCGTTTTCGCGACATCCAGGCGCAGCCGCGCAAGATCATCAGCTCGCCGACCTGGAGCGGCATTGAATCCGAGACGGTGTCGTACAACGCCGGCTACACCAACGTGCATGAGTACATCCCGTGGCGCACCCTGACGGGCCGCCAGCAGTTCTACCAGGACCACCCGTGGATGCTGGCCTTCGGCGAAGGCCTGGCCAGCTACCGTCCGCCCGTGAACCTGAAAGCGACGGCCGGGGTGCACGGCATCCGTTCCAACGGCAACGCCGAAATTTTGTTGAACTTCATCACACCGCATCAGAAATGGGGTATTCACTCGACGTACACCGACAACCTGTTGATGCTCACCCTGAGCCGTGGCGGCCCGATCATCTGGCTCAGTGAAGACGACGCCAAGCTGATCGGTGTGCAGGACAACGACTGGATTGAGGCCTACAACGTGAACGGCGCGATTTCTGCACGGGCCGTGGTCAGCCAGCGCGTCAAGCCCGGCATGGTGATGATGTACCACGCACAGGAAAAGATCGTCAACACGCCGGGCTCGGAAATCACCGGCCAGCGCGGCGGCATCCACAACTCGGTGACCCGGATTGTGCTGAAACCCACGCACATGATCGGCGGCTATGCGCAGTTGAGCTACGGCTTCAACTACTACGGAACCATCGGCACCAACCGCGACGAATTCGTCGTGGTGCGCAAGATGGACAAGGTCGACTGGCTGGACACGCCACGGGACGATGACCGCGCCTTTGCGGTGCAACAACTGGGAGAAGCAGCATGAAGGTACGCGCACAAATCGGCATGGTGCTGAACCTGGACAAGTGCATTGGTTGCCACACTTGTTCGGTCACCTGCAAGAACGTCTGGACCAGCCGGCCCGGCATGGAATACGCCTGGTTCAACAACGTTGAAACCAAGCCCGGCATCGGTTACCCCAAGGAATGGGAAAACCAGGACAAATGGAACGGCGGCTGGATTCGCAAGGCTGACGGCTCCATCGAGCCGCGCCAGGGCGGCAAGTGGAAAATGCTGATGCGTTTGTTTGCCAACCCGAACATGCCGCAGATTGACGACTATTACGAGCCGTTCACCTTCGACTATGACCATTTGCAGTCAGCGCCCGAAATGAAGGCGACACCGACGGCCCGCCCGCGCAGCCTGATCACCGGCAAGCGCATGGAAAAGATCGAATGGGGCCCAAACTGGGAAGAGATTCTGGGCGGCGAGTTTTCCAAGCGCAGCAAGGATGCCAACCTCAACACCTTTGACCAGGTGCAAAAGGACATGGTCGGCCAGTTTGAAAACACCTTCATGATGTACTTGCCGCGCCTGTGCGAGCACTGTCTGAACCCGTCCTGCGTCGCGTCGTGCCCGTCGGGCTCGATCTACAAGCGGGAAGAAGACGGCATTGTGCTGATCGACCAGGACAAATGCCGGGGCTGGCGCATGTGCGTCTCGGGTTGCCCGTACAAGAAAATTTATTACAACTGGAAAAGCGGCAAGGCCGAGAAATGCACGTTTTGCTACCCGCGCATCGAAGCCGGCCAGCCGACGGTGTGCAGCGAAACTTGCGTCGGCCGCATCCGCTACCTGGGCGTCATTTTGTACGACGCCGACCGCATCCAGGAAGCCGCCAGCGTGCCGGATGACAAGGATTTGTACCAGGCCCAGCTCGACATTTTCCTGGACCCGAACGATCCGGCGGTGATTGCGCAAGCGCGCCTTGACGGCATTCCCGATGCGTGGATGGACGGCGCCCGCAAGAGTCCGGTGTACAAAATGGCCGTGGAGTGGAAAGTGGCCCTGCCGCTACACCCCGAGTACCGCACGCTGCCGATGGTCTGGTATGTACCGCCGCTGTCGCCGATCACGTCGGCCGCCAACGCCGGGCATATCGGCATCAACGGCGAGTTGCCTGATATTGCCCAGATGCGCATTCCGGTGCAGTACCTGGCCAATTTGCTGACGGCGGGTGACACCGCGCCGGTGATCCGTTCGCTGCAGCGGATGATGGCGATGCGCTCCTACCAGCGCAGCAAGCATGTGGACAACGAGCAGAACCTGGCGGTGCTGGCGCAGGCCGGCTTGAGCGTCGCCGAGGTCGAGGAGATGTACCACATCATGGCGATTGCCAACTACGAAGACCGCTTCGTGATTCCGACCAGCCACCGCGAATACGCCGAAAACGCGTTTGACATGCGCGGCGGCTGCGGCTTCACCTTCGGCAATGGCTGCTCCGACGGTGCCAGCGATGTCAGCCTGTTTGGCGGCAGCAAAAAACGCACCATTCCCATCAAGGTAGAGGTCTGAGTCATGGCACTGTTCAACACTATTCCCAAGGCGACAAAAAGCCTGCGCGTGCTGGCCCGGCTGCTGGGCTACCCGGACGCCGAACTGCGCGCTGACCTGGCCGATATGCGTGCTGCGCTGCATGAAGAAAAAGCTTTGCCTCCGCAGCGGCTGGCCGAACTCGATGCGCTGATCGACACGCTGGCGCGCAAGGAAGCGCTGGAAATCGAAGCCGCTTATGTCGAGCTGTTCGACCGGGGCCGCGCCACCTCGCTGCACCTGTTCGAGCATGTGCATGGCGACTCGCGCGACCGGGGGCCGGCCATGATCGACCTGGCGCAAACCTACGGAAAAGCCGGCATGTACCTGGCCGAAGGCGAAATGCCCGACTTTTTGCCGGTGGTGCTCGAATTCACCTCGACCCAGCCGCCCCGCGAGGCGCGCGAGTTTCTGGCAGAGATGGCGCATATCTTCAACGCCATTTTTGCCGCCTTGCAGCAGCGCGGCAGTGCGTACGCCTGCGTGCTGGGCGCACTGCTGGAACTGGCCGGCGAGAAAGCCTCACCGGTTGAAATTGCCGCCGAGGAAGCCATCGATGCGGTCTGGCAGGAGCCGGTCGTTTTTGACGGCTGCTCGTCCAAGGGCCAATCCAAGCCGGACCAGCCGCAACCCATCCACATCGTTCGCAAGCCACGTCCTTCCCAAGGAGCACAAGCATGAACTCCCTGCACGGTTTTTTATTCGGGGTCTATCCCTACATCTGCCTGACGGTGTTTTTGCTCGGCAGCCTGATCCGCTTTGACCGCGACCAGTACACCTGGAAAAGCGACTCGTCGCAGCTGCTGCGCACCGGGCTTTTGCGCTGGGGCAGCAACCTGTTTCACGTCGGCATTTTGTTTCTGTTTTTCGGCCACCTGGTCGGCCTGCTGGCGCCGCATGCGTTTTATGCGCACTTCCTGGAAGCGTCGGTCAAGCAGAAGATTGCCATCTACTCGGGCGGCCTGTTTGGTGTGATTTGCTTCATCGGTTTGAGCATGCTGATCTACCGCCGCATGTTCGATGAGCGCATCCGCTACACCAGCCACAAGACCGACCTGGCGATTTTGCTGATCCTCTGGGTGCAACTGGTGATTGGCCTGATTACCCTGCCGTTTTCATGGGCGCACTCTGACGGCAGCGTGATGCTGATCCTGGCCGACTGGGCGCAGCGTATCCTGACACTGCGCACGGTGGACGCCGAAGTGCTGTGGGGTCTGCCTTGGCCGTATCTGCTGCACATCGTGTTCGGCATGACGATCTTTTTGCTGTTCCCGTTCAGCCGTCTGGTCCATGTGTGGAGCGGTTTTGCTTCGGTCGGTTACCTGTTCCGGCCTTATCAGGTGGTGCGTAGCCGCCGTCTGGATGTGGGCGCTACGACCCGCACGGCACCGCGTCCCCAGCAACCGTCTGCCCAAGCGCAAAAAGCGCCCGGCCAAGCCCATTAATACGGCGAAGCCAGAAAGCAAATTCTCATGAACGATCCCACCTCTACCGTCACCGGCTGCGGCAGCAGTGCCTGCCAGTGTTCCAACACGTCCGGCCAGACCCTTGCTCCCACGGCGTACATCAACGGCATTGCCCTGCATGCGCCCGGCCAGCGCCCGAATGAGGACGAACTGCGCGAACGCGCTTACACCGAACTGCTGCGCCAGCAGGCCGTGATGAAGGGCCTGCTGCCGCGTCACACCGAGCTGACCGCGCCCGAACTGGGCGAGGCCGAGCGCCAGATCATCGAAGCGATGGTCGATGCCGAAGTGCAAAGCCCGCAGCCCAACGAAGACGAATGCCAGCGGTATTTCGAGGCCAATCCGTCGCAGTTCGTGGTCGGGCAGGCGCTGCATGTGCGGCATATCCTGTTTGCCGTCACGCCCGGCGTGAACGTGCATGCGCTCACCGTGCATGCCGAAAAGGCCCTGCTGGAGCTGACGCGCAAGGACGCATCGCCCGAGCGCTTTGCCCAGCTGGCCGCCGAGCTGTCGAACTGCCCGACCAGCCCGCAAGGCGGCGACCTGGGTTGGATTGGCCCGGACGACTGCGCGCCCGAACTGGCCAACGAGTTGTTTCACCAGAAGCATTCGCAGTGGGGCATGGGCGTGCATCCACGGCTGATCCACACGCGTTTCGGCTTTCACATCATCGAAGTGCTGAGTCGCCGCGCCGGCAAGCAGCCCGCTTACGCCGAAGTGCACGAGCGCATCAAAGCCTTGTTGGCGATGCAGTCGCGCGCGCGGGCATTGCACCAGTACATGAGCCTGCTGGTGGGCGAAGCGCAGCTCGACGGCATTGAGCTGGAAGGGGCGGATTCGCCCTTGGTGCAATGACCGGAAACGCCGCAGCCAACGACGCGCTGTTGCTGCGCTTGCGGTGTTTCAAGTCGGACTATTTTCCGCTGCACCAACAGCGTTTTCAGGACTTGGTGGCGGAGGGCCAGCACCCCAAGACGCTGTTCATCGGCTGCTCGGACTCGCGCCTGGTGCCTTACCTGCTGACCGGCACCGGCCCCGGCGAGTTGTTCATCGTGCGCAACGTCGGCGCCTTCATTCCGCCTTATGGCGGATCGCACGGCCTGCACGGCACCACGGCCGCGATTGAATACGCCGTGCTGAGCTTGAACGTCGAACGCATCGTCGTTTGCGGCCATAGCCAGTGCGGCGGCATCCGCGCGGCTTATGAAGGCGTGCCCGATGAAGCCGTGGCGCTGAAAGCCTGGCTCAAGCTGGTACAAGAAGCCTTGCTGCCCGTGCAGCCCAGCCCCGAAGCCCTGCGCCGCACCGAGCAGCGCTCGGTCGTGCTGCAGCTGGAGCGGCTGATGGGTTACCCGATGGTGCGCCGCGCCGTAGAGGCCGAAACCCTCACGCTGCACGGCTGGCACTATGTGATTGAGGAAGGAGAAATCCACATTTTTGATGCCCAGCACGGCGACTTCGTGCCCGCGTCGCTGGCCTCAAACTGCGGCACCGGGCCGTACCAGCCCTATGTGGAACACGACGGTCAGGTGATTTGCGATTGAACAGGCCGTAGGGCGAACACTGTGCGGCTGGCGGTTGGGTTGTTGAAACAGCCAAAACTGCTCGATGCTCTGTTTTTAATAGCTGCCAGCGCACGTTCAGCATGCGCTAACGCCCTATTTGGTCATAAATCAGACGCTTTAACTGCCTTGCAACCTCGCTGCCCGTCAGGGCCGAGTCGCCTTGCAGATAAAAACGGTTTTTTGTTTTTGATAGCAGGCATGGCCCGCCATGCTTGCGCTGCATCACTAAAGCGCTTTAACCCTGAAAGCGGGGCAGCACTTCGCTGCAAATAGAGCCGCAAAACGTCTATTCTTGCCACTTGCGAAGCAGCTGGCTTTTTGAAAAAAAGGCGTAGTGGCTTAAAAATTTGATACAACCGCTGCCCGGCGATGGTCGCTCCGCAGCGCTTTCCTGAGGAAAAGCAGACATGAAGCGCGAACATTTCGGACGGCCCCAAGACCTGACCGCCACCCAGCCCATCAGCCACGACGTGCTGAAGGAAAAATACCTCAAGCCCGGCGAAAGCGGTCTGGAAGACGTGTACCGCCGCGTGGCGCGGGCGCTGGCGTCGGTCGAGCTGCCTGCCGAGCGCGAAAAGCACGAGGCGCTGTTTTTGGAAAACCTGCACGCCGGCGCCATCGGCGCGGGCCGCATCATGAGCGCGGCGGGCACGGACATCCAGGCAACGCTGATCAACTGCTTCGTGCAGCCGGTCGGCGACTGCATCCAGGGCGTCGATGACGGCGGCTACCCCGGCATTTACGAAGCCCTGCGCGAAGCCGCCGAAACCATGCGGCGCGGCGGCGGCGTCGGCTACGACTTTTCACGCATCCGGCCGCGCAACGCCGAGGTCAAGGGCACGCATTCGATGGCGTCGGGCCCCTGCAGCTACATCAATGTGTTTGATCAGTCGTGCTCCACGGTCGAAAGCGCGGGCGCGCGGCGCGGCGCGCAAATGGGCGTGCTGCGCATCGACCATCCTGACGTGATGGAGTTCATCACCGCCAAGCGTACGCCCGGCCGCTGGAACAACTTTAATGTGTCGGTGGGCATGTCGGACGCTTTCATGCAGGCGCTGAACGACGATCAACCGTGGGAGCTGGTGCATCAGGCCAGACCCGGTGCTGCCCTGATTGCGCAAGGTGCCTTCCAGCGCGCCGACGGCCTGTGGGTCTACCAGACCGTGGCGGCGCGTGACATGTGGGACACGGTGATGAAGTCCGCCTATGACTTTGCCGAACCCGGCATTTTGTTTCTGGACAACATCAATACGGACAACAACCTGCGTTACTGCGAGTCGATTGCGGCGACGAACCCGTGCGTGACGGCAGATACCTGGGTCATGACCACCGATGGTCCGGCGCAGGTGGCTGATTTAACGGGCCGGCGTTTCAGCGCCGTGGTTGATGGAAAGGCTTACAGCGTGACCAGCGAAGGCTTTTTCAGCACCGGCCAACAATCCGTGCTGGCATTGAAGACCCGTGAAGGCCAGTCACTGCGCCTGACAGCCGGGCACAAGGTGCGGCGCGTGGCGCACAAGACCCGCCACCTGCTGCAAGCCGAGTGGGTTGAAGCTAATCAGCTACAGACAGGCGACGAAATTTTGTTGAATGACCACCGTTCAATGAGCGGATGGGACGGCATCGGCACCGATGCCGAAGGCTATTTGCTGGGGCTGCTGGTGGGCGATGGCACGCTGAAAAGTGACAAGGCCGTGATTTCGGTCTGGTCGCCTGAATTGAAGGCGGTAAGCAATGGCGCCATGGCTTACGCACAAACCGGCGCGGGCGGCATTATTAACGCGGCTGAAACGGCGGCGTCCACCTTGCGGCATCGGGCCGATTTTTGCGGTTTCCAGCGCCCGGTCGCCGGCCGTGGTGAGGTGCGTATGGCATCCGCTGCGGTTTGGAAGCTGGCGCATGAAATGGGCATGCGCCCTGGCCACAAGACCATCACGCCCGCGATGGAAAAAACGTCTTCCGACTTTGCGGTGGGGCTGTTGCGCGGGCTCTTTGACGCCGACGGTTCGGTGCAGGGTGCGCAGGACAAAGGCGTCAGCGTTCGCCTGTCGCAAAGTGATTTGCTGCTGCTTCAGGCCGCGCAGCGCATGCTGCTTCGCTTGGGCATCGCCTCGACGATTTACCCCAATCGCCGATTGTCGCAAGCACGCAATCTGCCCGATGGGCGTGGCGGGCTCAAGCTATACGACACCGCTGCGCAGCATGAGCTGGTCATCAGCGCCGACAACCTGCGCGTTTACGCCGAGCGTATCGGCTTTGCCGACACCGACAAGTCCACACGGCTGGCGCAGGCGCTGGGCGGTTACAGCCGCCAGTTGAACCGCGAGCGCTTCACGGCCACGGTCGAGTCCGTGCTGGACGACGGTTTTGAAGAAGTGTTCGATGTGACGGTGGACGATGTCCACGCTTTCGACGCCAACGGCCTGTATGTACACAACTGCGGTGAGCAACCCCTTCCGCCCTACGGCTGCTGCGACCTTGGGCCCATCATCCTGACGCGTTTTGTGCGCCATCCGTTTGGCTTTGATGGCGAGCCTGAATTTGACTTCGAGGCGTTTGAAGCCTCGGTCGCCACGCAGGTGCGCGCGCTGGACAACGTGCTGGAAGTGACCTTTTGGCCGCTGCCGCAGCAGCAGGCTGAATCGAGCGCCAAGCGCCGCATCGGGGTCGGTTTTACCGGCCTGGGCAATGCGCTGACGATGCTGCGCCTGCGCTACGACGCACCCGAAGGCCGCGACATGGCGGCGCGCATCGCCGAACGCCTGCGCGACGCGGCCTATGCCGCGTCGGTGGCGCTGGCAGCAGAAAAAGGCGCGTTCCCCAAATTCGACGCTGACGGTTATTTGGCACCGGGCACCTTTGCCAGCCGGCTGCCGGCAGAGTTGCAGCAAGCCATTCGCGCCGGCGGCATCCGCAACAGCCATCTGCTGTCGATTGCGCCGACGGGCACCGTCAGCCTGGCGTTTGCCGACAACGCCTCCAACGGCATCGAGCCGGCGTTTTCGTGGATGTACAAACGCAAGAAGCGCGAGTCCGACGGCAGCACCACCGAATACGCGGTCGAGGACCACGCCTGGCGGCTGTACCGCGAACTGGGCGGCAACATGGACCAGCTGCCCGACTATTTCGTCTCGGCGCTGGAGATGTCGGCCACCAGCCACATCGCCATGATGCAGGCGGTGCAGCCCTTCATCGACACGGCAATTTCCAAGACCGTGAACGTGCCGGCCGACTGCGCCTACGACGACTTCAAGAGCCTGTACCAGCAGGCCTGGCGCGCACGGCTCAAGGGCCTGGCCACGTACCGGCCCAATGCTATTTTGGGTTCGGTGCTCGAAGTCCATGCCAGCCCTGAAGCCGTGCCTGCCGCCGCCGCCGCCGCGCCCGTAGACCCGATGCGCACGGTCATCGAAAGCCGGCCCAAGGGCGCGCTGTCAGCGGTGGCTGAAAAGGTCGACTACTGGACGCAGGAAGGCCACAAGACGCTGTACATCGTGGTGTCGTTTTTGCCGGTGCCTGCCGCTGATGGCAACGGCACGGTGGATCGCGCCATCGAATTTTTCATGCCGGTGGGGCAAAGCGGCGAATCGCAGCAATGGATCACGTCGAGCATGCGCATGCTGTCGCTGGCGGCGCGCGGCGGCTTCTTGGCGCGCGCGCTCAGCGACATGCGCAAGGTGGCTTGGGACCGGGGCCCGGTGCGGCTCGGCACCCACGAAAAAGCCGACGGTACGCGCGTGCCGATGTGGCACGACTCGGAGGTGGCAGCGATTGCCTATGCTTTGCAAAACATCATCGCCCAACGCGGCGTGCAGGCCCCGGTCAGCATGCTGCCAGCAGAACCGGCGCAAGGGGTGTCCAGCCTCGCGCCGCCGGTGATGGCGGGCAAGAAGTGCAGCGAATGCGGCGCGCACGCGGTGATTCGCAAAGACGGCTGCGACTACTGCACGCAGTGCGGCCATCTGGGCACGTGCGGATGAGCGCCTGCTGCTCGCGCGCCATTGACTTGCCGAAGCCGGCAGGGCTGCCTGCGTGTTGAGCATGGCTCTTGCAAAAGATCAGTACCCGATGAGCTTCCCCGCTGAACCGGCGCAAGCGCTGGCCGACCACGGCCTGGCGGCGATGGCTGCGGCGCTGATGCAGTCGCGGCAAACCATCTTGCCCAAGCGCTTGACCGCGCCCGGCCCCGATGCGGCCCAGCTTGAACTCATGTTGAACGCCGCCGCCAGCGCGCCCGACCACGGCCAGTTGTTGCCGTGGCGTTTTGTCATCGTGCCGCAGGCCGCGCGCGCCGCGCTGGCCGAGGTGTTCGGTGCGGCGCTGGTCGAGCGCGATGCCGCCGCCACGCCCGGGCAAGTCGCGCAGGCGCAAGAAAAAGCGCACCGCTCGCCGCTGCTGATGCTGGTGGTCGTTGATGGCTTGTGCGGCGATGCAGAGATTGACTTGGCCGAGCGCACCATATCCGCCGGCTGCGCGGTGCAAAACATGCTGCTGATGGCGACTGCGCTGGGTTACGGCTCTGCGCTGACCAGCGGCAAGGCGCTCAAATCCGCCGGGCTGCGTACGTTGTTCAGCCTGATGCCCGGCGAACACGCGCTGTGCTTTGTCAGCGTGGGCACGGTGCAGTCGCGCAAGAAAGCCCGCTTGCGGCCTGTGCCTGCTGATTTCGTCAGTCGCCTTTCGCCTGACGGCAATGCGGTGGCAGGTTTCTAATCGCTAGGCAGCACATGCTTTGTTTTTCTTTTTTCATGACTGGATGCTTCCCATGACCATTTCGAGTTTTGACGATCTTTTGCAGGCCGCCCGCAGCCAGCCTGAACCGCAGCGCCTGCTGTTTGTGTTTGCCGGCGTGGAACTGCCCGACGACGCCACGCCTGAGCAGCGCGCGCGCTTTGAGGCCGGGCAGGGCGGTGCGCTCGTGCCGTTGATGTGCGTCGACAAGCGCCCCGACGAGTTGGCGTCGTTTAGCGCGCTGGTCGCAGAATCCATCCAGTTCGGCGCCCAGCCCTGGGGCATTGTGTTTGCCGCCGCCATGTCGGGCACCGTGAACCGCGCACCGACCAACGAAGACGCCGAGGAGCCGCTGCAGCGCATGGTGGAAGCCATCAAGCAGGGCCAACACGGTGCTTACATTCCGTTCGACCCGCAAGGCCACCCGGTCCAGATCGGCTGACGGGGTCTCGCATGCGCAGTCCCATTCATTTCAAACCGGCAAGCGGCCGCCCCGTCATGCTGCCCGGCCACAGCGCGCCGGCGGCAGGTTTTGAAGAACCGTTCGAGATGCTGGCAACCTGCCACGAGCGTGTCGAGCGCATGCTCAACTTGCAGGCCAAACTGCAGCAGCACCTGCTGGACAAGGGCTGCGACGCGTCTGCCCGCCAAGCCGCACGCGACGTGATGCGCTACTTCGACATTGCCGCGCCGCTGCACCACCAGGACGAAGAACTGCATGTGTTTCCTGCGCTGCTGAGCGGGCCGGATAAGGCGCTGCACGCGCTGGTGGCACGGCTGCTGCAAAACCACCGCGACATGGAAGTCGCCTGGGCCGAAGCGCGCCGCGTGCTGCTGGCCATCGCCGACAGCCCCGAATCGGGCTGGACGCCGCTTATGCCAGAGCAGACCGCCGCCTTGACCGCATTTGCCGCCCTGTACCGCCAGCACCTGGACGACGAGGACGGCGTAGCCTACCCCGCCGCCCAGGCCGCACTGTCGCCCGACGCGGTGCTTGCCATGAGTGAAGACATGATGCAGCGCCGGGGCGTGGCGCCGAAAAGCTGAGGGTGGAATGCTTGAAGGCGGCCGCCCGGGTGCTTTGAATACGCATGCGAAAATTCATGCAACGAAGCCCGATGCACCCGATCGGCTTGAATTTGATTGGAGCTGCCCGGCATGAATGCACCTGAATATTTTTCCCTGTTTTCTGGAGAGGGCGAGTTCTCGGTACGCGTCCAATTCAAGGGAGACGGTTTTGTCGCGCCGTGCAAAGCGACAGCGCAGGAAATTGTCAACCTGATGAATCCGCAAACCGGCACGTTTCATACCTCCATGAGGTTTGATGACCACCTGTTCGAGGTTTATCAGTACGAGATAGATCCGATCAAGAAACAGCTGCTGATCAAAGCGCGTCGTCATGATCAATTATGAAAATATCCAGCCCTTGTATGAAAAATACCTGGCGCTGATGCTGTTTGAGATCAAGGAATTTGGCGCTAAACCCACAGAACTCCGCCATTTGATGGGCCGCCTGGGCGAGTTTTATTGTGTCAAGGAAACCCGGGGTGCGCTTCCCGAAAGGGTGAACCAGCCGGGCTTTGATGTACTGGCCTACGACAACAAAAAAATAAGCGTCAAGACGACCGCTCAATTGTCGGGTTTTGTTGCCATCTCAAAAAAAACACTGGACTTGGCCGATGAGCTGATGCTCGTTCACTACGCGGATGGACAGCTTTCAACGGTCTACCACGGGTGTATCAGGCACGCTACGATGGGTGTCCGCCAGTATGGCAATAACTATGAGCTGGATATTTCAAAGGCAAGAAAAATCACCGCCGCTGGCTTGTGATCCGTGCCGGGCAATGTCCATAAATGCTGAGTTGAAAAATGAATCATGAACGCACTTAACACCGCCGAATATATGCAAACCCTGGGTTTTCAGGCAAAAGCGGCTTCTGCGCAAGTGGCACGTGCGCCGGCAGCTATTAAAAACAGAGCACTTAAAGCCTTGGCCGTATTGCTGCGGCAGAACGTGGCCGAACTCCAGTCGGCCAACCAGCGCGACCTGGAACGCGCCGCTGCCGCTGGACTGGCCGGGCCGCTGCTGGATCGGCTCAAGCTTGGGGCCAAAGACATTGAAACTGTGGCGCTGGGTTGCGAGCAGCTGGCCGCCATGCCCGACATCATTGGCGAGATCATCGGCATGAAAGAGCAGCCCAGCGGCATCCGCGTCGGCCAGATGCGCGTGCCGATTGGCGTGTTCGGCATGATTTACGAGAGCCGCCCGAACGTGACGATTGAAGCGGCGTCACTCGCCATCAAGAGCGGCAACGCCTGCATCTTGCGCGGCGGCTCTGAAGCGATTGAGTCGAACAAGGCGCTGGCCGCGCTGGTGCAGCAGGCGTTGCTTGACGCCGGCCTGCCTGCAGACGCCGTGCAACTGGTAGGCACTACGGACCGCGAAGCCGTCGGCCACCTCATTGCCATGCCGGCGTTTGTCGATGTCATCATTCCGCGCGGCGGCAAGGGGCTGATCGAGCGCATCAGCCGTGACGCCAAGGTGCCGGTCATCAAGCATCTGGACGGCAACTGCCATGTGTATGTCGATGACCCATGCGACATCGTCATGGCGGTGAACATCGCCGACAACGCCAAGACGCAGAAATACAGCCCCTGCAATGCGCTTGAGAGCCTGCTGGTGGCGCGCGGCGTGGCGCAGGAGTTTTTGCCGCTGATCGGCGCGATTTATGCCGCCAAAGGTGTAGAAATGCGCTGTGATGACGCTGCAGCGCTTATCCTGCGGGCACAAGCAGCTATCAGTTCAGTAGCGACTATCGTGTCGGCCACCGAGCAGGACTGGTACGAGGAATACCTCGCGCCCGTCATCAGCATCAAGGTGGTCGAAGGCGTGGACGAAGCCATTGCCCACATCAACGAGTATTCCAGCCACCACACCGAATCCATCCTGACGCGCGACCACCTGCATGCTCAGCAGTTCCTGCGCGAAGTCGATTCGGCCAGCGTGATGGTCAACGCCAGCACGCGCTTTGCAGACGGTTTCGAGTACGGGCTGGGGGCGGAAATCGGCATCAGCACCGACAAGTTCCATGCGCGTGGCCCGGTCGGCATTGAAGGCCTGACCTCGCTGAAATATGTGGTGCTGGGGCAGGGCGAAGTGCGCCACTGAGGGCTGGATAAGCGCGGGCGCAGGCCCGGATGAAAAAAAGCCGCTCTGGAAGCGGCTTTTTTGCGCTTGCAAGCGGCCATTTCATCCCAACCTCTCGTAAGCATTGCAGGCTGCGCCTTGACGGAGCCGGAATTTTCTCCAGAACGCGTTCTGCGTGGCCAGACGCCTTGTAGGCCATTTCCGAATCTGCTCGCGCGGCTGACTTGCGGTGATTCATAAGACCTAGAATCCGTGGTCACCGGACAAAATAACGATATCTCCCTCGAAAGTGGCCGCATGGTTCCGCACCTCATCACCGCCCTGACTGGCCCGATCAACGAACTCGAACAGCGCATTCTGGACACCACGCCGGCCATTGAGCGCTGGTTTCGTCTGGAGTGGATGGAGCACACGCCGCCGTTCTACAGCTCGGTCGATGTCCGCAATGCCGGCTTCAAGCTCGCGCCGGTCGACACCAACCTGTTCCCCGGCGGCTGGGACCACCTGACGACGCAAATGCTGCCGCTGGCAGTGCAGGCCGCCATGGCCGCGATTGAAAAGATCTGCCCCGAAGCGCGCAACCTGCTGGTCGTGCCTGAACACAACACGCGCAACCCGTCGTATCTGGCCAACGTGCTGCAGCTCAAGCAGATTTTTCACCAGGCCGGCCTGAATGTGCGTTTTGGCTCGCTCAGCCCCGACATCAAGGAGCCGACCAAGGTAGAGCTGCCCAGCGGCGAGAGTCTGGTGCTCGAACCCTTGATCCGCACCGACCGCCGGCTGGGACTGAAAAATTTCGATCCCTGCACCATCTTGCTCAACAACGACCTGTCTGCCGGCATTCCCGGCATGCTTGAAGACCTGCACGAGCAGTATTTGCTGCCGCCGCTGCATGCCGGCTGGTCGGTGCGCCGCAAGTCCAATCACTTCAAGGCGTATGAAGAAATCTCCAAGCGCTTTGGCAAGCTGCTGGGCATTGACCCGTGGCTGATCAACCCGATGTTTGCGCATTGCGGCGGCGTCAGTTTTGCCGACGGGCAGGGCATGGAGTGCTTGACCACGCATGTCGATGCGCTGCTGTCGCGCATCAAGCGCAAGTACAAGGAATACGGCATCAACGAAAAGCCGTTTGTCATGCTCAAGCCCGACAACGGCTCTTCGGGCCAGGGCGTCATCACCGTGCATGACGCCAAGGAACTTGAAGCGCTTGGCCGCAAGACCAAAGCCAAGCCGGGCGCAGCGCGCGACGGCACGCCAGCGGCTGACATGCTGATTCAGGAAGGCGTGCTGACCAACGAGCGCATCGAGGGCGCCGTAGCCGAGCCAGTGGTCTACATGATGGATCGTTATGTGGTGGGCGGCTTTTACCGCGTGAATGCCGAGCGCGGCGTGGACGAAAACCTCAACGCGCCCGGTGCGCGCTACGAGCCGCTGGCGTTTTCGGACAATGGCCGGCTGCCGCAAAACGGCCAAAAACCCGGCTCCAGCGCCCCCAATCGTTTCTATATGTACGGCGTCGTCGCCCGGCTGGCGATGCTGGCGGCCAGCTACGAACTCGAAGCCACCGACCCCGACGCAGAGGTTTACGACTGAACCCCTGCGCCGGGCAGACGCCAGCCTGTTTTTTCGATGTTTTTAGGCCCTTGCGCAGCTTGCACGGTAATAGTTTGCTCTTTATTAAATAGCAGAAAAAGAGCTTGCCAGCGCATCAGACTGCCGGGTTTTGCGGGTAGTCAAGAGAAAATCGAGTGGTTGCATTGCAACAAACTCCGCGTTTCCGCAGTCCGGCGGTGTTTGCCCCGTGGCAAGCTGGCCGTACACGTGCAAAATAGCGTTCCCTTAGATAACCATTCCGTCGGCTGCGGCCGCTTTTGACTGCGTTTCAGCGGGTCAATCGCCCAGACGGACCGCTCTTGTGTCAAGTAAAAAATCCTCTCTTGCTGCGCTGACCGTGGGCGCCATTGGCGTCGTCTACGGCGACATCGGCACCAGCGTGCTGTATTCCATCAAAGAGGTGTTTGGCGGTGGCCATGTGCCTTTCACGCCCGACAACGTCTACGGCATCTTGTCGATCTTTTTCTGGACGCTGACGGTCATCGTCTCGCTGAAATACGTCACCCTGGTGCTGCGCGCCGACAACAACGGCGAAGGCGGGCTGATCGCCATGCTGGCGCTGGCCTCCACAGCGGTGCAGGACAAACCCCAGTTGCGCAAGATACTGCTGCTGGTCGGCATTTTTGGCACTTCGCTTTTTTATGGCGACGGCGTCATCACGCCGGCTATTTCCGTGTTGTCGGCGGTCGAGGGGCTGGAAGTCATCTCGCCCAACTTCACCAAGGCCGTCGTTCCCACCACACTGGTCATCTTGTTTGGCCTGTTTGCAGTGCAAAAGCATGGCACAGCGGGCATCGGAAAGTTCTTCGGCCCGATCACCATCGTCTGGTTTGCCTGCATTGCCCTGCTGGGTGTTTCGCAAATTGTGACCCATCCGGAAATATTGTTTGCGCTCAGTCCGCATTACGCGCTGATGTTCATCTGGGCCAATCCGGGGGTGACTTTCATCATTCTGGGCGCGGTGGTGCTGTGCGTGACCGGCGCAGAAGCGCTGTATGCCGACCTGGGCCACTTTGGCAAAAAGCCGATCCGGCTGGCTTGGTTTTCCATCGTCATGCCGTCGCTGGTGCTCAACTACTTTGGCCAGGGCGCGCTGCTGCTGAACAATCCGGCTGCGGTCAAGAATCCGTTTTTCATGATGGCGCCTGACTGGGCCTTGTTGCCGCTCGTCGCTCTGGCCACGCTGGCCACGGTGATTGCTTCCCAGGCCTTGATCACCGGCGCGTTCAGCGTCACCAAGCAGGCCATCCAGATGGGCTACCTGCCCCGGCTGCGCATTGAGCACACCAGCGTGCGCGACACCGGCCAGATCTACATGCCGTTTGTCAACTGGGCGCTGTTTGTCACCATCGTGCTGGCGGTGGTGATGTTCCGCTCGTCAAGCAACCTGGCGGCGGCCTACGGCATTGCGGTGTGTACCGACATGCTGATCACCACCATCCTGACTTTCTACGTCATTCGTTATGGCTGGAAGTACCCGCTGGCGCTGTGTATTGCGGCGACCAGCGTGTTTTTTATCGTCGATTTTGCGTTTTTTGCGTCCAATTTGATGAAGCTGTTCGCTGGCGGCTGGTTTCCGCTGGTCATCGGCGGCGGCGTGTTCACGCTGATGATCACCTGGAAGGAAGGCCGCCGCCTGCTCAATGAAAAGCTGCGCAGCGACGCCCTGGACTTGCCCGGCTTTCTGGATTCGGTGTTTGTCAGTCCGCCGCAGCGCGTCGCGGGCACCGCCGTTTTCATGACCGCCGAGCCCGGCATCGTGCCCAACGCCTTGCTGCACAACCTCAAGCACAACAAGGTGCTGCATGAGCAAAACATGTTCGTGACCGTGCGCAACCACGAAGTGCCGTGGATCGGCATGGACAAGCGGCTAGAAGTGGAGTCGCTCGGCCACAACTGCTGGCAGGTCACGGTCAACTACGGCTTCAAGAATGACCTGGACTTGCCCAAGGCGCTGCGCCAGATCAAGAACCGGGGTTGCCAGCTGGAGCCGATGACCACCAGTTATTTCCTGTCGCGCGACACAGTCATCCCGACGATTGGCAGCGGCATGGCCAACTGGCGCGAAAAGTTGTTTGCCCAGATGCACCACAACGCCAGCGGTGCCGCCGACTTCCTGAACCTGCCGAACAATTCGGTAGTCGAGCTGGGAAGCAAGATCGAGATTTGAGGGGTTTGCGCAGTTCCGGGCGGGCGGCCCGATGAAGCGCACCCTCAATGCCGCTGCCACCGCCACCGCCAACTCTCAGCAGCGAAGATTTGCTGTGTTGACGATGACGTCCACGTGCCGTCGAGTCATGCCACACTGGACGGCGCGCAGAGTTGCCGCTATGAGTTATTGGCCTGCTGCCTGAGTCAAACCGACACGCCAGGCGGCATCGGTTTGAAGCATCAATCAATTTTTACAATTTGCTGTCGAGGCAACCTGAGCTTTTGCATTCCCGGATGCGATTTTGCAAAAATTGCGAGCGCGAAATCGTGGTGTCCGTGGCGCACTGCAAATTGACCAGAAAGCTGTTGCCATCCTGGCGCGAGCAGTCGGCGTTGCGCGATTTTTGCCACAGCAGCTGGCCGCTTTTGAGCTGCGCTTTGCCCGTGCCGCTCAAAAGCGGAACCAGCGCCTTGTAATTTGTGTTGAGCTCCTTGTCCGCTTCCTGGTAGATTTTGTTCAGGCAGTACAGCCCGTCAAAGTCGTTCCTGGGCTTGTCGCACGCTTCTCCGGCCCATACCGAGCCTGAAACCAGCAACGCCGCCATCGTGATCCAGATTTTCATGATTTCTCCTGAGAAAAGCCAATGGTGGAGTTGAGGCATGGCGCAAGGCCATGCCATACAACCCAGGGTAGGCCATGGTAATGGAACCCGCCTGCTGGCTGGAGCAATCCCAGCCAGCGTGGCGGATCACGCCTTGCGCGTGGTCAGCAAGCCCTGCCCGGCTGCCCAAGCGTTGATGTCTTCCTTGCGAATCGCCGCCGCCATCAGGCCCGGAAACGCATCCGGCGTGCAGGCAAACGACGGCACGCCCAGCGCAGCCAGCTTGGCCGCCAGCGCCCGGTCATACGACGGTGCCCCTTCGTCGCTCAGCGCCAGCAGCGTGATGAACTGCACGCCCGACGCCACCAGTTCGGCGGCGCGGCGCAGCAAATTGGCTTCGACGCCGCCTTCGTACAAGTCCGAGATCAGCACCAGTATCGTGTTGCGTGGCTCGCGGATGATGCCCTGGCAGTAGCCGACCGCGCCGTTGATGTCGGTGCCGCCGCCCAGCTGCACGCCAAACAGCAGCTCCACCGGGTCGTCCAGCTGCTCGGTCAAATCGACGATGGCAGTGTCAAACACCACCAGCTTGGTCGCCACGGCGGGCAGCGACGCCATCACCGCGCCAAAGATGCTCGAATACACCACCGACGCCGCCATCGAGCCGCTCTGGTCAATGCACAGCACCACCTCGCGCTGCGGGCTGCGCGACTTGCGGCCATAGCCAATCAGCCGCTCGGGCACGATGGTGCGGTACTCGGGCTGCCAGTGCTTCAAGTTGGCGCGAATGGTGCGGTTCCAGTCGATTTCGCTGTGGCGCGGGCGGCGGTTGCGCTGGCTACGGTCGAGCGCACCGGTCACCGCCGAGCGCATCGGTTCTTCGAGCTTTTTCAGCAGCGCATCGACCACCTTGCGCACCACCATGCGCGCCGTGTCCTTGGTGCTGGCTGGAATCACCTGCGACAGCGAGATCAGGCTGGCGACCAGATGCACGTCGGGCTGCACGCTCTCCAGCATTTCCGGCTGCAGCAGCATGTCGCGCAGGTTCAGCCGCTCCAGCGCATCGTGCTGCATGACCTGCACCACCGAGCTGGGAAAGTACTTGCGGATGTCGCCCAGCCAGCGCGCCACGCTGGGGGCTGAGCCACCGCGCCCGCCCCGGCGGCTGGCCCCCAGGCCGTTCTTGCCGTCAGGGTCGTAAAGGGCAGACAGCGCTTGGTCCATTTCAGCCGGCGCGCCTGAAAGCTTGCCGCAGCTGGTTTCGGCTTCGCCGCCCAGGACTAGGCGCCAGCGTTGGAGGCGGGTTTCGTTGCTTAGCGCGGGAACGGGTGTTGTCAGGTTTAATTCGCTCATGCTGGGACTCCCAGGATCAGTTTCAGCAGCGGAAGCGGTAGCGCCGCCAGTTCTTCATTCAAGTCAGGCGCACTGGCAACCGCAGGCGTGGCGCTGGTGCCTTGCTTGGCCCGCATCCCCAAATCCCGCCGCTCACTCGCGCTAAACGCCGAAAACGTGCGCCGCACCAGCGGCAGGATATGCACGAAGTGTTCTTCGCCCAGGCCGCTCAGCCAGTCGTTCACCAGCTGCCACAGCGCGGCATCGTGCAGCAGCACCATCGCATTGCGGTTCAAAAAGCCTTCCAGCCAGGCGGCGGCTTTCAGCGGCTCGGTGCCGCTGGACAGATTGAGCGACAGCGCCTGCGCGGCGTCTTCAGCTTCCCAGATATGGTCGTCGAGCAGCAGACGGCTGGCCAGGCCTTTGAGCAGCTCATGCGTCTGGCCGCTGGCCGCCACATGGCCCAGGGCGCGCTGCCAGGCCTGGGTTTGTTCTTCGGCGTCGCGCAGGGCAATGGCGCCGTGGGCGGCAATAATGTGGCCGCGCAGCGTGTGGGCAGCGTCGTCGTTCAGCGCGCTGCAGGCCAGCGGCAGGGCGATGGCGGCGCGCAGGATGAGGCTGTCTAACATGTGGGCGACCAGGCCGGTGTCGGTCTGGCGCACGTTGCCGTAGCGAAACACATTGGCCAGCGGCGGCAGCGCTTCGAGCAGTTGCAGCGTGTCGCCGCTGACAGCCGCGCGGTTTTCCAGAATGCGGCTGATGGCCTGCACCGCGCCGCCCAGGTCGGCCAGTAGCGCTTGGTTGACCAGCTTGGACAGCTCACCCAACGTGGTGGCTTTTTGGGCCCGCTCCAGGCTGCGAGCGGTGGCGGCGGCGATCAGGTTGTGGCCCCAGGGGCTGGCTTCGATCAGCTTCATGATGAACTCGGGCTGCCACTGCAGCGACCAGATTTCATGAAACGTGCCGCGTGCCGAGCCGCCGGTGCGGCTGAGGGTGCCCCAGGCAATGTCGATCAGGTTCAGGCGGTGCAGCAGGTGGCTGCGCGCTAGGTCGTTGGGCTGGCGCAAATCCAGGTCCAGCGTGCGCTCGGTGGCTTCGGCTTTCAGGCGCAGGGATTTTTGTTGCTGCTCCACGTCTTTTTGCAGCGGCACGGTGGGCACGTCCGGCGGCACGCGGCCCATTTTCTGGCTGACCAGCAGCGCGTCGCCGATGAACTGCAGCGCCGAGTCGTCGCCCATCATCAGCACCGTGCGGGTCGCCTCGTGCAGTTCTTCCAGGCCGGGCTGGGGCCGCTGGCGCAGGGCGGCCAGCGTGTCGGCCAGCCGGGCGGCTTCGATCAGGTGGGCTGACGAGCAGTCCAGGTCACGTTCGCGCATCAGCCGGGCGATGCGCGCCAGCCAGCCGATGGTGCGCGACGGCGGCGGCGCCAGCGGGTTGGCGTCGGTTTGCTGGCCGAACAGCCACAGGTGCTCGTACCAGCCCGGTGCCTGAATGCCCGCGCCGTAGCCGCTGGCGCGGGTCAGGTGGCGATAGGTCCAGGGCACCCAGGTCGATTGCACCTTGAGCTTGGGCAGGCCTTTGAGCAAGGCCGCGTCGGCGCTGGGCTTGATATTGGCCTGCAGCCCTCCCAGGTGCCAGGCGCCGCAGACCACGGCGATGCGCTCATGGCCTTGCTTGACTGCATCGCGGATGCGTTGGCGCATGTAGGCTTCGCGCAGGATTTCACGCCGGGCTTCCATCGGGTCGCGCTCTTCGGCCTGCGCGCCCAGGTCGGTGCGCAAGGTAATCATGGCTTCGGAAATGGCGGCGAACAACTCCTCGCCGTCGCCGCGCTCCTCGACCGTGTGGTTCCACCAGCTTTCGCCATCGGCATGGCCGGCGGCCTGCGCCAGCCAGTTCAGCGGGTCGGTGCGGTAGGCGGGCGCGGCGTCCTCGTTGGTGTCTGAGGCGGCGGCTGGTGCGGCGTTGGATTCGTCTTCAGCGCTGGCCGGGCCGGGTGCCAAGGCGACGGCGCTGGCGTTTTCATCAGCAGCAGCAGGGGCTTGCGCCTCGACAGAGATCGGTGCGTGTGCTAGAGCCGGCGCTGCCGGGTCGCCATCACCAGCGGATTCAGCGCTCGCCGGTACATCTTCCTGCACAGCGGCCTCGGCTTCTGCCGCCGCCTTCGCCGCCTGCTCGGCTTCAGCAGCTTCCCTGGCCTTGTCCAGCGCCATCTGGTGCGCCAACGGCAGGTCGATGAAGCTGGCCGGCACTTGCTTGAGCAGCGCCCAGCGCAGCGCCTGCCATTCGGGCGAGAACACCGCAAAAGGGTGATAAACCGCCCGCTGCGGCTCGTCCGGGCAGTAACTCAGCAGCGCGACGGGCGGCTGCATCTGTTCGGACACCAGCGCGGCCAGCACGCCCTCGGCTTCGGGCGGGCCTTCGACCAGCACGCAGTCGGGCTGCAGGGCGTCAAAGGCATGCAGCAGGCTGCGGGCGCAACCCGGCCCGTGGTGGCGAATGCCAAAATAGTGGACTTTGCTCACGTTCAATCCCTTGTCATGGCCGGCTGCGGCCATGTTGGTGGTGTGGTTTGCAGCGGATTGCGGCACGGTTCAGCCCCCAAAGGTCAGAGCGCATTCGTGCTGGTCGAAAAACAGCTTTTTTAGCATCAAATAGGCCTTTTGCGCAGGCTGTATATGCGTTAGTAGCTACTGATTTAGTAGCAAAAAAACCACGCAGCGCACGTTCAGCATCTCACGGTTTCAGGGTTCGGGGTTTATTCCAGTTCCTTGCACGCCCGGTACAGCGGCTTCCAGTCCTCGCGTTCCTTGACCACGATTTCCAGGTATTCCTTCCAGACCACGGCGTCTTGCACCGGGTCTTTGATGACCGCGCCAATCAGGCCGGCGGCCACGTCGCGCGGGTGCAGCACGCCGTCGCCAAAATGCCCGGCCAGCGCCATGCCGTTGTTGATCACCGAAATCGCCTCGGCGGACGACAGCGACGAGCTGGGCGACTTGATCTGGGTCTTGCCGTCCTTGGTACGGCCACTGCGCAGCTCGCGGAAAATCTGCACGATGCGGCGCACTTCCTTCAGCGCCGGCGGCTCGGCCGGCAGCTGCAGCGAGCGGCCCATCTCGCTCACCCGCTTGACGACGATGGCGACTTCCTCGTCTTCGGACGACGGTACCGGCAGCACGACGGTATTGAAACGCCGTTTCAGCGCAGCCGACAGCTCGTTCACGCCCTTGTCGCGGTTGTTGGCAGTGGCAATCACGCTAAAACCCCGCGTGGCCTGCACTTCGGAGCCGAGTTCGGGAATCGGCAGGGTCTTTTCAGACAGCACAGTGATCAGCGAGTCCTGCACGTCCGCCGGGATGCGCGTCAGCTCCTCGACACGGGCGATCTTGCCGGCGCGCATCGCGTTCATCAGCGGGCTGGGCACCAGCGCCTTTTCAGACGGACCGTTGGCCAGCAGCTGGGCATAGTTCCAGCCGTAGCGCAGCTGCTCCTCGCTGGTACCGGCAGTGCCCTGAATCAAGAGCGTGGAATTGCCGCTGACGGCAGCCGCCAAATGCTCGGACACCCACGACTTGGCCGTGCCCGGCACGCCGTAGAGCAGCAGCGCCCGGTCAGTCGCGAGCGTGGAGACGGCAATTTCCATTAGCCGGCGGCTGCCGATGTACTTGGCGCTGACCTGAAAACCGTTGTCCAGCTTGTCGCCCATTAAATAGGCCACGACGGCCCATGGCGACAGCAACCAGTTGGCGGGCCGCTCGTGGGTGTCGTGCTTTTTCAGCTCGTCAAGTTCATGGGCAAATTCTTGTTCGGCATGCTGGCGCAGGGTTTCAGGTTTTGTCATGTGCGGTCTTTTTAAGAAAAAAGTGTCAGGAAAGTCAAACGGAAGCACTCAGGTTCAGGAAAGCGTGCCGGGCAGAGATGGCCTGCAGGTTGTCCTGCACCGCCTGCGCCAGGGCATGGGCTGGCGTTTCCTTGGCGTCTTCAGGCGGCGGGGGCAGGGCCAGCAGACTGGGCAGGGTGGCCGGGTGCAGCACGCAGCAGACCTCGGCCAGCAAAGCCCGCATGTAGTAAGACTGCTTCAGGTAGAGCGGCAGTTTTTCCAGCAGCAGCACCGACAGCGCCAGCGACACATGCTCGCCGGGGGGGCAGGCCTGCGCCATCTGGCTGGTCACCTCGTGCACATTGCCGGCCTTGCCGGGCTTGACCTGCTCCAGCATCTGTGTCCAGTAAGGCTCGCGCTCGGAGGCAGGCAGCAAGGCCAGCACGGTGGCCCGCGATTCGCCCAGCGACTTGCCCGGCCAGTGGTCTAAAAATGCCTTGCACCACAGCGTGTCGGGCGTCATGCGCAGCACATCGAACCAGGCGCGCGCCAGGGCGTCGGCCCAGTCGCCCTTGCGCGCCCACAGCAGCAGCGCGTCGGGCGTCATGCCGGTGTGGCTTGTCCACCAGACCAGCGGCAGCTGGCGCGCCAGCTGGTACAGCCACCAGGCGCGCTCACCCAGGCTTTCGTACTTGGGCCGCTCGGCTTCCAGACCGTCGGCTTTCCAGTCGTCGCCGGCGGCTTGGGGCGGCTCAATCTTCCACTTGCCACCGATCAGTCCGGCCAGCATGGATTTTTTCTCCAGACAGGGCAGCAGCCGGGCAACGGCGCGCTGGGTCTGGGCGCTTTCAGGCAGTTGCACCAGCAGGGCGCGGGCGATTTGGCGCACCTCGCTGCCCCGGTCTTTGCTGGCCAAGCCGGCAAGCAACTCTTCGTCCTGCATCGACAGACCTTCGGCCAGCACCGCCACCAGCTCGCTGCGTTCCTTGGCCGGCAGGTCGGGCAGGGCGGCTTTCAGGCGTTCGCGGGCGCTGTCGGCATCGCGCTGGCGCTCTTCGCGTAGCAGCAGGGCGCGCTGGGCCAGGCTGCCTTCAGACCAGCGGGCTTCCAGCGGTGCCAGAGCCGCCGTGCCTTCGGCATAGCGCCAGGCGCTGTTTTGCCGCCCGAGCCAGCGCCCACGCTCGCCCAGTACCGGCAGCAGGGCCGGGCGCAGGGCTACGCTGCGCTGGCCAGCCTCCAGTGCCAGCGGCAGCAGGCCGTTGGGCAGCCGCAAACCGGCCGCTTTCAGGCGCTGCAGCAGTTCGATCTGCAGCCGTGCAGGCGCTTCGGTCAGCGCCCAGCGCAGGGTGATTTTCAAGCTGTCGGACGACAGCGCGGGTTCCGTTTCGGGCGCTGCCGCCTCAGTGGTTGTGGGCGCGGTGCTGGCCTGGCCCTGCTGGCTGGCGCGCTCGCACACCGCCAGCACGCCGGCAGACTGCAGCAGGGCGCGGGCTGGCGCGTCGGTTTGCTGGCCGATTTGTGCCAGCAAGTCGCCCACTGCACCGGCCAGCCGGGGCGCAGTGAAGGCCATTTTTTCAGTGCCCACCATGGCGGCGGGCAGCAGGCTTTGCCAATACGTTGTGCTTGATTCGCTCATTCAGCGCTCCAGTTCCAAACGCCGTCGCCACCCTGCACCGACAGGGGCCGCAGCACGTCGCCATTCCATTCACCCATCACGGCAACGGGCTGCCCGCCGCTCATCGCCATCAGCGCCCAGCCCTGGGTGTCGCTGACCGCCAGCGGCAGGTGCCGGCCCGCCCAGTGCAGGCCGAAGCGGCCTTCGTTTTGGCTGGGAACCGCCTGCTGGCAGCGCAGCGGATGCAATTGAATCCACGGATTGCCAGCAATGCGCTCGGCAATCGCTCGCCATTCCTGTTCCGGACTCGGGCCGGCACTGGACTGCGTAGCGGAGTCGCCAACGCTGCCGACCGGCGCAGCAATGCTGCCCACCACCAGCGCCCGCAGTGGGCCGGCGCTGGGGTAAAACGCCAGCGTCGTCTGCACGCTGGAGCCGAAAAACCAGCCTTGCTCAAAGCCTTTGCCGCCAAACGAGTGGTCCAGCAACAGGGCGCGCCGGCCCGTCGCCTGGCCTTCCAGCCAAACCCGGCGCTCTTGCAGATTGTTCTCGCGCTCTTCCTGAACCATGCCCATCACCTGCCAGGTGTCCTGAACGCCCGGCGATTCAGCCAGCACGGCGTCCTTGTCCAGCGGCCAGCCAAGCAGAACGCGCAGGTCGGCCAGCGCCGTCTCGCTCAAGGCATCGCGCCGGGCGACGGCTTCGCAGGCCAGTTGCAGCAGGCCAAGCTGGCGCAGCACCTTTTCGGGCCAGTCGGCGCCGTTCATCAGGTCGTCGGCCATGCTGCCCAGGCGCTGCCCCAGGCCGGGTGCTTTGGCATCGACCAGCCGGGCGGCCATGGTTTCCCAGCTCGAACGGCTTTCGTTGCCCAGGCTGCCGAGCCCGCGCGACACCTGGTCGAGCAGCCACTGGCGCAGCTCGGCCACGCCGGCGTCAATGCGCGTCCAGCGCTGCTGCTGGCTTTTGAGCGCGGCCTGCGGGTCTGCCGGCTTGGCGGCCTGCTCACGCTGCTTGTCTTCCTTTTTCTGCACCCGCTCGGTGCGAGCACCCAGCCATTCGGACACCCACAGCGGCGGCGTGTCGGTCTTGAACAACGAAGCATTCTTGGCCTTGAGCAGCAGCAGCGCCAGGCCGTGCTTGCAGGGAAATTTGCGGCTGGGGCAAGAGCATTTAAAAGTCGGCCCCGACAGATCGACCTGCGTCTGGTAGGGCTTGCTGCCGCTGCCCTGGCATTCACCCCAGACGGCGGCGTCGTTGGCGCCCAATGTGGGCCAGATGCCGGGTTTGACCAGCCCGTTGGCGGCTTTGGCCGAAGACGCATCGGGTGCCAGGGCAAGGACGGATTCAGCGCTGATTTGCATAGGCAGTAGCAGGCAAGAGTTGGAGGCGTTGAGGGGTCTGGCGGACAGGTCGGTTTGCGGCTGACGGGCTGAGGTCCAGAAGCCGCAGAGGCTGCGTAAAAGCCGCTTCAGGGCACCAGCTCAACGCCAGCCAAACATGTTAGCTGATGTTTCTTGGGGGTTAATCGGCTTTTCTGGGCACGCTTGCTTTTGTTTTCTTTGCTGTGGCCGGGCGGGCCGGGGATTGCCCAACTGCAGGCGCGCAACGTGCGATTGAAGGGGGGCGGGTTCAAATCCCGGTGCCGCCCCTGTCAACGCCGCCGCTAATCCTTGAACAGCAAGCCTATTGGCATGACAGGCAGTTCTCAGGCCCGGTCGCCGGGCGGCGGCGGGGCCAGCGCCATGAACACTTCAACGCATAAGCCGGACTGCGCCGCTTCGTCAGAAAACGTCAGTCGAACCTGCGCACCCAGGCGCTGCGCAATCGCCTGGACGATGCAAAGCCCCAGGCCCGAGCCGGTTTGCTCGCTGCCCAGCGTGCGATAAAAAGCGTCAAACACGCGCGCGCGCTCGGCCACGGCAATACCCGGCCCGGTGTCCTGGATGCGCAGCACGGCGCGGCCTTGCGCCCTGCGAAATCCCAGATCGACGCGGCCGCCCTCAGGCGTGTAGCGGATCGCGTTGTCCACCAGGTTTTTGACCAGCGTCGTCAGCTCGAACGCGCTGGCTTGCACCTGCACGTCCTGTGCGTCTTGCCCATCTCCTAATTCCTCCATGCCAATGTCGATATGCCTGGCTTCGGCCAGCGGCATCAGGTCTTCCAGCACGCTGCGGTAAACGCGCTGGATTGAGGTGGAGGCTGGCGCGGGCGACTTGGCCGCGCTTGAGGTGCCTTGCGCCTGGGCCAGCGCCAGCAGCTGGTTCAGCAGGTTTTGGCTGCGCACCATGCCGCGCCGCAGCGTCGCCAGCCGTTCGCTGGCCAGCGCCGACATGGGCGCGTCGGCCAGCCGCTCAGCTTGCAAAGACATCGCCGTCAAAGGCGAGCGCAGCTCGTGCGCGGCGTCGGCAATAAACCGGCGCTGGGTGTCCATCGATTGGGCAACTCTAGCCAGCAGGCGGTTGATCGCCACCACGAACGGGCGCACCTCACTGGGCAAGTGCACCTCTTGCACCGGGTGCAGCGCTTGCTCGGCGCGCTGGTCGATTTCTGCCGACAAAGCGGCGATGGGCCGAAACATCTTGCGCACCAGATCAGCTACGACCAGCAGCAGCACGGGCACCAGCACCAGCAGGGGCAGCAAGGTGTGCCAGGCGCTGTTTCGGGCAATTTCGTCCCGAACGTCGGTGTCTTGCGCCACGGCAATGCGCTCTGCGCGCGCCGTGGTCTTGACCAGCACGCGCAGCGTCTGGTCGTTGACTTTCAGCGTATGCAGGCCGTCAGGCAGTGTGGCGGGCAGCGGCAACGGCGCATTTGCAGCTGTTGCACCGCCGGCAAGGTGCTGCACGATCACACGGGAATCGTCCGGGCTGTCGGGCGCGCTGCCAGGAGCCAAGGGGGCGAGGGCTTGCCGGTCAAACAGCATCGCCACTTGTTCCAGCGTGTCGTCTTGCAGATCTTGCGCTTCGTTAAAGGCGGTGATGAAAGAAAACACCCCGGCCAGCAGCGCCACGACCACAATCGCCAGCGACACAGAGAACGACAGCTTGCGCTGAATCGACGCGTTCAGCTGCTTTTTGAAACCATCCATCCGACCCCCCTGACGTTTTTGATAACCTCGCTGCCCAGCTTGCGCCGCAGCGCGTGAATCAAAAACTCGACGGCATTGCTTTCCACCTCCTGGCCCCAGCCATATAAGCGGTCTTCCAGGTCACTGCGCGACAGCAGCGCGCCGGGCCGCACCAGCAAGGCCTGCAAGAGCGAAAACTCCCGGCTGGACAGTTGCACCGCAGCGCCGGCGTTGACCACGGCTTCGCGCGTGGCCGGGTCGAGCGACACCACGCCATTGCTGAGCACAGGCGCGGCGCTGCCGCCCTTGCGGCGCAGCACGGCGCGCATGCGGGCCAGCAACTCGGCCATCTCGAAAGGCTTGAGCACATAGTCATCGGCCCCGCCGTCCAGCCCGCGCAGCCGGTCATCGAGGCCATCGCGCGCGGTGATGATGAGCAGCGGCACCGGGTTGTCTTTGGCGCGCAGGCTGCTGAGCACCTCCAGCCCGTCCTTGCCGGGCAGGCCCAAGTCCAGCAGCACCAGGTCATAGTGCTGG
Organism: Polaromonas sp. CG_9.5; assembly: GCF_035984465.1. NCBI lineage: Bacteria > Pseudomonadati > Pseudomonadota > Betaproteobacteria > Burkholderiales > Comamonadaceae > Polaromonas > Polaromonas sp. CG_9.5. The sequence goes on along the minus strand of NZ_JAXCHR010000007.1, from coordinate 77,116 downwards.
CAACCCAGCGTGGTCAGGGCGGTCTGGCCGTTTTTTACCCAGTCGGCCGCGTAGCTGGCATCTCTCAAAGCCGCCTGAATGGCCTCGCCAATCATGGCGTCGTCTTCCACCAGCAATACCCGCATGTGCGCTCCGTTCAAATTTTGTGATTCAGTGCGCGCCGGCGCAGCAGCCACCACACCAGCCCCAGCACCAGCAACAGCGAAAAACCCCACACTTCGTCAGCGTCAATGCCCTTGAGCAGATACACCAGCGCGTGGCCCGCGCCGTAGCCCATACCGGCAATCAGCAGCGCCCACAAAATGGCCGCCAATCCATTGAGCACCATAAACCGGGACCAGGAAACGCGACTCATGCCAATGGCAATCGGCCCGGCGACGCGCAGCCCGTAGAGAAACCGGATGGACAGGATCACCAGCAGATGGTGGCGCTCCAGCAAGCCATTGACGCGCGCGGCGCGCGGCTGCAGCGACGGAAAGCGCGCCAGCAGCGCAGCGCCATAACGGTGCCCGACCCAAAAATACAGCTGGTCACCCAGAAAGCTGGCGAACGCAGCGATGGCGATCACCACCGGCAGCGCCAAATGACCCCGCGCGGCCGCAGCACCCGCGACCAGCAAAACCGATTCGCCTTCCAGAAAAGTGCCCACCGCCACCGCCGCGTAACCATAGGATTGCACCCACTCTGCGATATTCATAGCTTGGTAGTCCTTCGTTTGTGATAGGTGCTGCGCAAGGGTGCAGTGTGCCCGCAGTCCCTCAATGCGCCGTTTTGGCAGCCCGTTGTTTGAACCTCAAGAGGCTGATCAAAATGAAGGCAAAGAGCGCCGCCGATGCAGAATAACGGCTCAATTCCAAGCCACCTGCCGCTATCGGCTTGTCCAGAAAATCGCCCACTACCGCGCCCAGCGGACGCGTCAAAATAAACGCCGCCCAGAAGAGAAGCGTACGCGAAACATTCGACCAGAAATACGCCGCCACCACCAAAGCCAGCAGGCCGCTGAACACAACAGCCGCGCCGGTGTAGCCAAGTCCGGCCGTATCAGCCGTCCAGTCGCCCAGCGCCGTCCCCAGCGTCTGGGAAAACATGATGGTGACCCAGTAAAACAGCTCCGCCTTGGGCGAGCTGACGCTCATGGAGACCGAACCCAGCGTGCGGTGCCAGACGAAAAACGAGCCCAGCAACAACGCCAGCAGCAAGGTCGAGCCGCCCGCGTAGCCGATGCCCAGCGAGCGGTCGGCGAAGTCAGCCAATGTGGTGCCCACCGTGGTGGTGGCAATGATCGTTGCCCAGTAAAGCAAGGGCTTGAAGGTTTCGGCCTTGATTTGCGCCATGACCGCCACCAGAAACAGGATGGCAAAAATGGCCGTACCGATCAGGTAGCCCAGATTCATCGACATCGAGACGGCGTCGCCTCCTGTTTCGCCGAGCGTGGTGGCGGCAATCTTGATGATCCAGAACAGCAAGGTGACTTCCGGCACTTTGCTCAAGGCCTTTTGAGTTGAGTTGTTCATGTTGCTTTTAGGCTGAGGGTTACTTCTTGCCTTGGAGCGAATCAAAAGTCTTTAGCAACTCGGTCAGGGCCTGCTTGCAGTCGGCTTGACTGGGCGTATCGGCGCGCAGTGCCGTCAGCGCGTGGTCGATGGACTTGTCCAGCACATGCCAGTCCTCTGCGGCGCGTGGCTTCAAGCCGGCTTCAGCCGAGTCCCAGGCCACTTCCAGATCCTTGATGCGTGTCTTGGCCGCTGGCAAGTCGCCCTTGTCTACAAGTCCGGCCACATCGGCAGCAACGCTGCGAAACGCAGACAAGTCGCCCAGTTTGGAGGCGGCGCTGGCAGCCGCTGCAGCAGGCGCAGCGCCCGCCGTGGGCGTCTCGGCCGGCTTGGAGCAGGCCGCAGCCAGTGACAGCAAGGCGATGGCCGACACGGCGGCAACGCCACGGGTGAGGGATTGAAAAGAGCGCATGGTTTTTCCTTGAATTGGGGTTGAGAGTTTGTGATTGATGTGGGGCGCAAACTTAGTGGGCGGCGGGTGTTTTGGCGCTGCCGTTTGAAGCGTATTGCGCCTTGGCGACCAGCAACACGATGATCGTCAGAAACAGGGCGCTGGTCCACATCGCACCCAGACCCAGGCCGCCATAGGCTTTGGCCTGCGTCAGCAAGTCACCCAGCGAGGCACCGAGCGGGCGCGTCAGGATGTAGGCCAGCCAGAAGGTCAGCACGGCGTTGCCGCCCATGCGCCAGGCTGCGTAGGTGGCGGCAATCAGGCCACTGAAAATCACCAGACCCCAGGTAAATCCCAGCCCCAGCGCCTCGGTGGCCAGATCGCCCGCCGCCGTGCCCAGCGCAAAGGTACACAAAATGGCCGACCAGTAAAACAGCTCCCTTCGGCGCGTGAAGATTTCGTGAACGGACAGCGTGCGCTCTACCGCATACCAGACTGCGAAAATAATTGCCAGCAGCACGGCAAAGACTGAGGTGCTGAGGTACAGGCTGACGCCCATGCCATCGGTGAACAAGTCGGTAATTTGCGTGCCCACAATACTCACCAGCACCACCGTAAGCCAGTAAATCCACGGTGTGTAACGCCGCTTGCGCAATTGCACAAACAGCGCTGCAATCAGCAATGCCGTCATGCCCACACGGGTCAATGTCTGGCCCAGGCCGGCGTTAACCGCCAAGTAATCAGCGCCCGTTTCGCCCACCGTGGTGCACATGATCTTGATGACCCAGAACGACAGCGTCACTTCAGGGACTTTGTTGAGCCAGACTGCGGCGGAGGTTGCCTTGGCGTTGAGGGGGGCGGTGAGCGTGTTCATGAGGGTCTCGGGTTTTGTGGGGGCGGGGTGGCTTGCGGGGTGCCTGCGCCGGATCGGGCGCAGGCACAGGGCGCGGATCAGTCGTCTTTGTCGTCGTCTTTTTCGTGGTCAGCCTTGTCCTCGGCGGACGAGATGACCGTGCCTTTGTCGGCATCGACCCTGACATCAAAGACTTTGCTGCCGTTGACGACTTCGACGTCATAAACCCAGCCTTGCTTCGAGTTTTCATACTCGGCGTGCGTCGCCTTGCCGCCGGCATGTTGCTCTGCCGTGGTGACCGCTTGGATCAGGGAAGTCTTGGCGGTGGCGATCGCCACGGCGTCGTTCTGCATAGCGCCCGTGGCGGCATAGGCCATCGAGCCCGCCGCCGCAATCGTGACGGCCAGAAGGGAAAGTTTGCTGTAGCGATGCATGGTGTTTCTCCAGAAAAAAACGCAGGTATTTGCGTCAGGCAGAGACTACGCACGCAGACTTAGCTGGCACTGAGCGCAACCAAAAATCTGCATCGTCACGCCACAGGCCGTTCCAGTCCGCCAAGGCTGCAGCCGCGCAAAGCCTGCCAAAATCCCGCCATGCAGTTTTTCAAAGACCTCACCCTGTCGGCCTTTAGCGCCGGCTTTGTCGCCGTGCTGGTCGGCTTTACCAGCTCGGTCGCCATCGTCTTTCAGGCGGCGCAGGCGTTTGGCGCGACGCCAGCGCAAATCACGTCCTGGATGTGGGCGCTGGGGCTGGGAATGGGGCTGTGCAGCGCGCTGCCTTCGCTGTGGCTCAGAAAGCCGGTCATGGTGGCCTGGTCCACGCCGGGCGCGGCAGTGCTGGCCACGGCCGGACTGGCGGGCGGGTTTTCAATGAACGAAGCGGTGGGCGCGTTCATGGTCAGCGCCGCGCTGATTACGCTGTTTGGCGTCACCGGCTGGTTTGAAAAAGTCATGAACCGCATTCCGGTGGCGATTGCCTCGGCGCTGCTGGCCGGCGTGCTGGCGCGCTTTGGCATTGAGGCTTTCGCCGCCGCCAAAACCGCGCTGCCGCTGGTGTTGCTGATGCTGCTGATTTACCTGCTGGGCAAGCGGCTGATGCCGCGTTACGCCGTCGTGCTGACTTTGCTGGGTGCTATTGTTTATGTAGCTGCTCGCGGCCAGCTGGATTGGACTGCAGTCACTTTTAGCTTCGCAATGCCGGTTTTTGTGGCACCTCACTTCACGATTGCCGCTGCCGTCAGCTTGGCCGTGCCTTTGTTCGTGGTGACGATGGCGTCGCAGAATTTGCCGGGCGTGGCGGCGATTCGCGCGGCGGGCTACGGGCCTGGTGCGCCGGACGGCGGCATTCCGGTGTCCAACATCATCACGCTGACCGGTGTGGCGACGCTGGTATTGGCACCGTTCGGGGCGTTTGCGCTGAACTTCAGCGCCATCACGGCCGCCATCTGCATGGGCAAAGAGGCGCATGAAGACCCGGCCAAGCGTTACACCGCTGCCGTGTCGTGCGGCCTGATTTATGTCGTGATTGGCGTGTTTGGCGCGGCCATCACCGGGCTGCTGACGGCGTTTCCCAAAGAGCTGGTGGTGGCGATTGCCGGACTGGCGCTGCTGGGCACGATTGGCAGCGGCCTGGCGGTGGCGGTGCAGGACGAATCGCACCGGGAAGCGGCGCTTATCACTTTTCTGGTCACGCTGTCGGGCGTGGTGATTGCCGGCGTGGGTTCTGCCTTTTGGGGCGTGGCGGCGGGCGGGGTGGCGCTGTTTGTACAACAATACGGCCAGCAACGCCGCATGCCCCTGTCCGGGTCGGCGCCCACAACCCAGGCCCCCGGGCCATTGAAAAATCCATGAACATTCTTTTTATCGCCGATCCGCTGGCGTCCTTCAAGATTTACAAGGACACGACTTTTGCCATGATGCGCGAGGCGCAAAAGCGCGGTCACACCGTCAGCGCCTGCTTGCAGCAAGACCTGATGTGGCAGCGCGGCGCGGCCGTGATGGCCGATGTGCGCGACATCACGCTGACCGGCGACGCCGTGAACTGGTTTGACGAAACCGGTACGCGCCCCGTGGCGCTGAAAGACTTTGGCGCGGTGCTGATGCGCAAAGACCCGCCGTTCGACAGTGAATATTTCTACGCTACGCACCTGCTGGAGCAGGCCGAGCGCGACGGCGCGAAGGTATTCAACAAACCGCGTGCGCTGCGCGACCACCCCGAAAAACTCGCCATCATGGAGTTCCCGCAGTTCATCGGCCCGACGCTGGTGACGCGCAGCGCCGCTGACATCAAGCGCTTTCATGCCGAGCACCAGGACATCATCTTGAAACCGCTCGATGGCATGGGCGGTACGGGCATTTTCCGCGTCCGGCCCGATGGAATGAACCTGGGCTCAATCATTGAAACCCTGAACAAGAACGGCGCTGAAAGCGTGATGGTGCAAAAGTTCTTGCCCGAAATCGTCAAGGGCGACAAGCGCGTGCTGGTGATTGGCGGCAAGCCGGTGCCGTTCAGCCTGGCGCGCATTCCGCAGGGCAGCGAGGTGCGCGGCAACCTGGCGGCGGGCGGGCTGGGTGTGGCGCAGCCGCTGTCCAAGCGCGATTTTGAGATCGCCGAGGCACTGGGGCCGATTCTGGCCGCGCGTGGCTTGCTGCTGGCCGGCATCGACGTGATTGGCGACTGCGTGACCGAAATCAACGTCACCAGCCCAACCTGCTTTCAGGAAATCCACGACCAGATGGGTTTTGACGTAGCGGCGATGTTTGTCGACGCGCTGGAAGCGGCGCTGACGGCCTGACGCTGAGCCGGGCAGGCGTTCAGGTTCATTTCTATTTCAATGCAAAACTGGCGCGATGCCTCAGGCATCGTCATTGCGAGCGCAGCGCGGCAATCCAGCGCTGTGCTTGATCAATGAGGGATCGCCACGGCCTTTGGCCTCGCAATGACGGGGTTGCACCACGATGCCCCGGCAACCAAACCTGTCGTCTTGAAATGGAAATGAAACAAGGCCGGCGTTCAAGCCTGGCGCTGCCCGCTAACGAGGGAAATTTCCTCAAAGCCGTCGCCGTTGTGCAGCACAAACAGCGCGTCCATGCCGCGCTTTTGCGCCAGCGCCACGCCGTCGGTTTCTCCCAGCACCAGCAAGGCAGTGGCCCACGCATCGGCCAGCATGCAGCTGGGCATTACCACCGTGACCGCTGCCAGCCGGTTGCGCACGGGTTGCCCGTTCAACGGGTTCATGGTGTGGGAATAGGGCTGGCCCTGCACCTCGACCCAATGCCGATAGTCGCCCGAAGTGGCAATGGCGGCATCAGTCAGTTCCATCACGCCCATTACCTCGCGCAGATGCCGAACTGGTTTTTCAATCGCCACGGCCCAGGCCTGGCCATCGGGCTTCAGGCCTTTGGCGCGCATTTCTCCGTCAATGCCGACCAGATAACGCGTGATGCCAAAACCATCCAGGCATTTGGCCAGCGCATCGACACCGTAGCCCTTGGCAATGCCCGAAAGGTCGAGCGTGACGGGCAGCCGCTTGCGTACCCGGTTGCCTGCCCGGTCGACCTCCAGCCCGTCGAGCGCGGGGTGATGCGGGCGTTGCTCGGGCGCGCTGGTTTGTTGCGCACCGGCTTGCGAAGCGCCGGGTCCAAAACCCCAGGCATTCACCAACCCGCCCACGCCAATATCAAACGCGCCCCGCGACTGCTGGCCGATGTGCAAGGCGGTGGCGAGCACCGTCATGATTTCTTCAGGCAGGGTCAGCCATTGCTGTTCGGGCAGGGCGTTGAGGCGGCTCAGGTTGGAGTCGGGTTTCCAGGTAGACATTTGCTGGTCTACCCTGTCCACTGCAGCAAACAGGGCAGCGCCAATGGCGGGCGCATCAAAGTCAACTGGCGCAAAAAAAATGGCGCTGTAGCGTGTGCCCATCGTCTGGCCGTTCAGGCTGTGGCGCTGCAGGCCCGAGGTGCAAAGCGCCGGCGTTTCAGAAGACATCTTCACGGTAGCGTCCCTGTGTTTTGAGGGTTTGCACGTCGAGCTTCAAGGGTGCCAGGATGCCATCCAGCGCCTGCACGATGCTTTTGGCCATCGCCCGACTGCCGCAGACCAGAATCTGGCCATCACTTTGCATCAGCTGGCGCAGTTGCACCGCATCGTCGAGCACCCGGTCCTGCACGTAAACGCCGTCCTTGACGCGTGAAAAAGCCGCATGCAAACCCGTCAGCCGGCCATCGGCCAGGTACTGATTGAGTTCGGGTTGGTACAGAAAATCCGACGCCGGATCGCGCCCGCCCCAATACAGATACATCGGATGTTTGCCGGTGTTGTTGCGGATAAACCCGGCCAGCGGGCCAATGCCGGTGCCTGAACCGATGAGGATGACCGGGGCTTTGCCAGACGTGGGGCGAAAGTCGGGATGCAGCTGAATAAAAGCCTCCATCTTGTCGCCCGGCTGCAAACCATGCAGAAATTCAGAGCACAGGCCGTCAGGCACCTTGCGCACGCAAATTTCCAGAAAGCCGTCAGCCGATTGGCTGGCCAGCGAATAAAAGCGCGCCATCGTGCTGCCGGGCGGGACGATGCCGACCAGGTCGCCGGCTTCAAAATGCGGCAATCCGTTGCTGCCCAATAGGCGCGTCAAGCCGCCCACAATGCCGGGCCGGGCGACTGCGGCGAAGCGCATGACGCTGGTGGGCGCTTGCACCGCTTCGCCGTAATCGACCCGCTCCGTCAGCGCAAAACTCTGCGTTTTCGGGCGCGGTGGCGTATGCACCAGGTTCAGTTCCTGGCCCATCAACGGCCCCACGGTCTGGCCCCAGCGCGTGAAGGCTTGCGCCGACTGCCGGTCGATGGTGTCCAGAGGCATCAGCTCACGCCAGCCCTGGGCCAGCAGCGCGGCCTGCGCGTCCTTGGCAAACTGGCAAAACTGCGGAAACTGCCGGTCGCCAAAACCCAGCACGGCAAAGCCTGTTTGCGGATTGACCCGGGTTTTGGCCAGTCGCGCCAGAAACTGGTTGGCCGAACTGGGCGCGTCGCCGTCGCCATAAGTGGCGGTCAGGATGAACAGGCGCTGCGCCTGGCGGTACTCGGTGGCCAGCTGGTTCATTGGAGCCGTGTGCACGCGCAGGCCGGACTTTCGCAGCGCGTCATGCAGGGTGTTGGCAAAGCCCCAGGTGTTGTTGCTTTCGCTGCCGACCAAAATAATCGTGTCGGCTGACTGCGCCGCGCTGTTGTCGATGATTTTTGGCATCGACTGCCGGCGCTGCCACCATGTCACGGTACCGGTGACGCTCATCAACGGCACGCTGAGCGCACCCACGCCAAGCAGCAAACCGAGCCACCACAGGCCTTCGCCGGTGTGCAGTTTGTAGATCAGCTCGTAGGTGTCGCGCGTGCCGCTGTGGGGTTGAAAAGACAACAGCGCGCCGGTGGCCTGGTCGACATAGCCATCACCCTGCGCGGTGCGCAGCGAATAAACGCCTGCAAGGTCGTTGGGAGCAGGGTAGACCAGTTCGCGCAAGTCGTTCAAGTCGGTTGCCAGCAGCGCTGGCAGGGTAGCCACAGGCGCTGCCAGACCACCGGCCACATGGGCAGGAAATTCGGGTTCGTTTTGCATGCCGTCAGAGATAAAGCTGAAGGTGGCCGCCGACATGTAAAGCCCGGTCAGCGCAGACAGCAACAAGCCGACGACGACCACCCGGCCAACCTGCGCATGCCAGCGCTGGTTCAGGCCGCCGCGCAAGGGGTCGGCCAGGTGTCGCCAGCCGCCCACGCGCTTGACCAGCAGCAGCGCGCCAGAAACCGACAGCACCAGCATGGCCAGGGCCGTCAGGCCCGATGCTGCGCGGCCGGGTGTGTCCAGCAGCAAAGACCGGTGCAGGTTTTTCAGCCAGCGTGAAAAGGCCGAGGGCGCATACGGGGCAATGCCCTGGCCGGTGAGCGGGTCGATGCGATCAATGCCGGCTTTGCCGTCGCGGCTGTAATAAACAATGACCGCACCTGACGGCGAGCGCTGGATTTGTTCCGCCTGCGGGTAATACTGCGCCACCCGACCGGCCAGCGTGGCCACGCTGATCTGACCGTGGGCCGGCACCGTGGCCGCCACCCTTTCCAGCGCCGGGTCCAGCGACAAAATAGCGCCGGTGAGGCCCAGCACCAAGGCCAGCAGGGCAGCCATCAGGCCCAGCAGGGAGTGAAGCTTGCGCACCATCAATCAACAGATTCGTGAATGCGCTGGGGTTTACATGTCATAGGTAAACGACTTGACGTAACCGCGTCCCGTGACGGGCTTGCCGGCCCCTTGCTTGGTGAGCGGTACGCGCACTTCGGCGGGGTTTTCGCGCTGGTCTTCGACCGCGCTGTCGATGCGGATTTCATAGCCCGCATCGATCAGCGTATCGGCCAGCTCGACCGTCACTTTCAGCGATTTCCCATTGCCCACGCTGGCACCACTGACGCCGTCAAACTCGCTGGCCCTCAAGCCGCTGCCACGCGCCCAATCCCGCAGATGCTTGTAGTATTTTGATTTCTTGCCGGCGACCCAGAGCGTCTTTTGGTACTGGCCCTTGGCGTCGGTCAGGTAAAACGCCAGGTACGCACCGTCGCCGCTGTAGCTTTGCAGCTGGGTAGTCAGGGTCACGGGGCGTGCCTGCGCCAAGCCGGGCGCGGCTAAGGCGCTGGCCAGAAAAAGCGAAGCAGCCAGTGTTTTCAGTGTGGTTTTCATAGGGAATCTCCGGTTGACGTGAGGGTTGCGATGCCTTCATGTTGACGTGGCCACATGAAGGCTTTCTGAAGAGGTCGCTTGAAGCGGCTTTGCGCCGTCATTTGGCTTTCTGGACGGGGTCGAGGTAGGCGGATGCGTCGCCGCCCTCGCTGAATTCGATTTCCAGTTTGCGCAGGCGCAGCGAAGCGGGCGTGTATTTGGCCTTGACGCGGTTGCCCAGCCGGTCTGTGCCCCTGACTTCATAGCAGCCGTCGTCCGCCTTGATGCGCTGCACCGTCCAGCCGCGCTGCTCCAGCTGTTGCCGCAACACCTCGCGCGGCTGCCAGTTGGCCACCGGTTCATCACAATGAGTGTCCGCCCATGCAGCGCTGCTGGCCAGAAGACCTGCCAGCAGAGTTGCCGCCAGGATTCGGGATTTGATGAGTCTGGTAGGGCGATCAATTTGAGTGCGCATGGGGAATCTCCTGGGGGTGAGAGAAGACGAAAGAGAAAGAGGCAACCCAAAAAAGGTCGACGTCTTGCGTGCCGGCGCGGCTTGAGGGGGCGCTGTTGGAGGTGTAGCGGTCAGCCTGGCGCCAAATTCTCGCGCCAGCAAACAGTTTGGCGGGTTGCCTGGCGTTGCTTGAATTTGATTTTATTTAACCGGAGATGACGCGGTTTGATGTAGCGCATGGCAGGCCGGATGGCGCTCGCCTGGGCGCTCAATGATTGATCTGGCGCAAAAGCCGTCAGCTTTTACGTCAAAAACACCTCGACTCAATCGGTCACAAGGGCGTATCTGGCCGGCGAAACGTCTCAGGGCCGTTTTCGCGCTGTCAAGCTTTCAGGCGCGCCGCATGCGCGCATGCGCGTTGACGATTTTGTCGGGCCGCCTGCGCGCCGGTTGCTGCGTGGCAAGACGGTTGCGCCACTGCAAAAGACTGTCTGCCGTTCAGGCGTCTGCCAGCAGCGCGCCGTTTTCAAACACCTTGAGTTCACCCGGCGCAAAAGCCGTCCAGGTTTCGTTGGTCGTCAGTGGCGCGGTGACCACCACGGCGATGCGGTCGGTGGGCTGGGTCTGGTCGGCAAAGTTCACGCTCACGTCCTCGTCGCTCAGCGTGGCATGGGTGAACGGGTGCTGGCGTTCGACGTAGTACAGGATCGGCGAGCCGGGCTTGGACGAGGCATGCGCCCACAGCGCCTGGCCGTTGCTGAGCAAAAAGTTGAAGGTGCCGTAGGGCGCAATGCGTGCGGCCAGCTCGCGCAGGGTGATGCTCAACTCCTGCACGCTGGGCACGTCGGCATGCGACTTGGCCAGCTCTTGCATGATCCAGCAAAACGCGCACTCGCTGTCAGTGCTGCCGACCGGCCTGAAGCCCGCATGCAGGCGCGGCGCAAAGTCGGCCAGGTTGCCGTTGTGCGCAAACACCCAGTAGCGGCCCCAGAGTTCGCGCACGAACGGATGGCAGTTTTCCAGCGCCACCCGGCCCTGCGTGGCCTTGCGGATGTGGGCAATCACGTTGCGGCTCTTGATCGGGTAGCGGCTGATCAGCTCGGCCACGGGCGACTGGCAGGCCGGCAGGTGGTCGACGAAATGGCGCAGCCCCCGGTCGCAGCCGCCGCTGCCATCGCCCTCGAAAAAAGCAATGCCCCAGCCGTCGCTGTGGTCGTCGGTATGGCCGCCGCGCTGGGCAAAGCCGCGAAAGCTGAAGGTCACGTCGGTGGGCGCGTTGCAGTTCATGCCGAGCAATTGGCACATGGTCAGTCCTTGTGAACGGGGGCGGGGGGCGTTTCGCGCAGCTGCGTTGCCGCCACCATGGCAATGACGCACAGCGCGGCCAGCATCAAAAACGATTCGTTGAATGCCGCCAGCCGCGCCGGGCTGCTGGTGGCATTGGCCAGCGAATCGCCATGCGTCGCCAGACGCCATTCCAGCACGATGCCGCACAGGCTCACGCCAATGGCACCGCCCAGCATGCGGATAAAACTGATGGCGCTGACGCCTTGCGCCATCAGGTCTTTGTGCAGTGGCCGCAGTGACCCCAGCGTGAGCGAAGGCAGGATGAAGCCCAGCCCAATGCGGCCCAGCGTGGCCAGCCCCGCCAGCAGCCACAGGGCCGAGCCCAGATTGATCGTCACCATCAGGGCAAACGACAGCGCCAGCAGCCCCAGGCCGATGGTGACCAGCAGCCAGGTCGGTTGCTTGTCGGCCAGTCGCCCGACGAAGGCAATCGTTGCGGCCAGCACCAGACCGGCCGGCAGCAACACCGTGCCGGCATGTGACGCCGACAGGTTCAGGCCCAGCTGCATGTACACCGGCAGCAGGTAAGTCGAGCCAAACAGCGCCGTGCCGTAGATGAAACCGACCACGCTGCCCATGGAAAATTGCCGGTTGCGAAACAGCGCCAGGTTCATCAGCGGCATGCGCTGCGTCGCCGCCATGCGGCGCTGCCAGCCGATAAACACGGCCAGCGCCGCCAGCGCCGCCCCCAGCAACACCGCCGCTTGCAGCGGGTTGCTGCCCTCGCCGTGCAGCGCCACCATGCCGTTCAGCAGGCACAGCGTGCCGAACGCGGCCAGCAGCAGGCCGCGCCAGTCAATCATGTCGCCGTTGCGGTTGGCCGCGCTGCCGCCGGGCGCGGTGACGAGCACGTAGCGGTAGGCCATCCACAACGACAGCAGGCACAGCGGCACGACCATGAAAAAAATCGAACGCCAGCCGAACAGGTCGACCAGCACGCCGCCAATGCTCGGCCCCAGCGCGGGCGCCAGCACCACGCCCATGCCAAACAGGCCGCTGGCCCGGCCCTGCTCATGCGGCTCGAAAGCCCGCATGATGATGATGGCTGGAATCGGTTGCACCACGCCCGCCGCCAGCCCTTCGGCCACGCGCGCGGCCAGCACCAGGCCAAACTGGCTGGCCAGCCCGCCGACGATGCCGCCGCCCATCAGCAGCAGCATGCAGCCCACATAAGTGCGGCGGTAGCCATAGCGGCCCAGCAGCCACGGCGTCGTCAGCATTGATGCCGTCATGGCGACCATGAAGCCCGAACTGACCCACTGCGCCCGGCCTTGGCCGAGTGAAAAATGATGGCTCATGTCGGGAATCGCCACGTTGATGATGGTCGACGACATGATGGAGGCCATCGTGCCGACCATCACCGCCATCAGCAGCAGCCAGCGGTAGCGCGCACCGAAGCGCGCCTTCAGCGCGGTGATGGACGACAAATCGGTCGGGGTCGGCGTGCGCAAGGCGGATTCCCGGCTGCGGGTTTAGTCGCGCGGTTCGGTCCAGAGCTTGCCGCCGGTCGCCCAGTTCTCGCGCTTGATGTCGGTGATCAAGATATCGACCGAATCCGGCTGGCCGCCCAGCACCTCGACGCTGACGCGGGTGATGGCTTCGACCAGTTTTTTCTTTTGCTCCAGCGTGCGGCCTTCGAGCATTTCGACGTGATAAGTAGGCATGAGTTTCCTTGGGGTGGGGTTGAAGCGCTGACGGCTTGCGCCTGCGCAAACCGTGCATTATCCGTGTCTGCGCGCCGCCTGCTTGAGGCACGCGCGTGCCCTGTGCGCAGGCGGGTTTATCGGGCAAGGACGCAAGGAAACGGCAAACCCGCGCGTCCCTCGACGCCAGCGGTGTGGTTGAAGCTCTGGAATAGCCAAATTTAAGTAAAAAATGCCGATGGCGCACGGCCTGCAAGCACAGTCAGCTATTAATTTAAGAGCAAAAATGGCTGTTGCAGCCTTTCAGTCCAGCTCGCGCGTGCCCCGGCAGCGGTCTTGCGCATAGCGGCTGCAGCCCCAGAACTGCTTGCCAGCCGACGCACCGCTGCGCGCCTGACGCAGCACCATCGGGGCGCTGCACAGCGGGCAATCGGGGGCAGTCGACGGGTCGCTGAACGCGCTGGCCGGGCCGCTGCCCGCTTGCGCCCGGATGTCGTGCCGCAGCATTTTGCCGCTGACGAGGATCAAGGCGATGCCGTCGGCAAATCGCAGGGCTTCTTCGGTGAAATCGCCCGAGGTGACGACAAAACCGCCACTCACGCCCTGCGCCGCCATGACGCCATACAGCTCGCGCACCGGCTGCACGCCGACCCGCTGCGTGCGCCAGTGCTTGCACTGCACCAGGAAGCGGTCGTCGCCGTCTTGCAGCACCACATCGACGCCGCCATCGGCGCCACCGCCGCCGTTGTCGGTCACGCTAAACCCTTGGCGCCGAAAATACTCGCCGACCAGGATTTCAAAATCCTGCCAGCTCATCTGTTCGATGGCCTCACTCCGCCGCACCGCCGCCGCATACAGTCGCTCGGCCCTGCCGCGCCTGAACGCCGACAAAAGCGCACTCACCCCAAAAAAGAAAGGCAGTGCGTACTGCCCGACGCGCGCCAGCAGTTGCGTCAGATTAGAGAGTAAAAAGCTGCCCATCTGGCCGGGCTGCATCGCTGCCGGCACCGGTTTTTGGGCCAGCATGTGCAAGGCCACATAACTGACCAGCGCCAGCGCCAAACCCAGCCACCACGGCAGGCGCGCCGCCAGCCCGATCAAGGCCTTGGGCAGGCCCTGCTTTTCACGTAATTGCATGTCTCACTTCACTGTCAACGCGATGCTGCGCGGGATTCATCGGGTTCATTTCCTGCCCTGTCGGGTGTTGCCTGCCGGCAATGAAAATTCTCGGGGCGATTGAGTTTTCACACAGCGGGAGGGCGCACGCTGGGCGACAGCCGGAGTGGCTAATTGATCAATGAACCCAATCCTTGTCTGGCTGCATGCGCTGAAAGCGGCTGATTCTAGATCAAAACAGGCGATTGTCCATACGCTGCAAGCGCAAGCAGCTATATTTTTTATAGCGATTCAAGGGCTGGACAAGCTGCCGGTTGCGCCAGCGCCCGCAGGCCCGGCGTTTGACCCACCGCACACGCAGGCCCGCGTCAGCCAGCGTAATCGCCGTGGCGGTGGACGGCGAAATCTTGTCGACGCCGGCAACCCTCTGCGGCCCGTCTGTCTGCAAGAATGCGTGACACAACAAAGGAAGCACCATGGCCTGGTTTGACGATTTTGAAGCCCGCACTTTTGCCGCCAACGGCACCTCCATCCATCTGCGGTTTTCGCGGCTGGCGCGCGGCGAATTGCCCAAACCGGCTTTGTTGCTGCTGCACGGTTTTCCGCAGTCGCATGTGATGTGGCACCGGGTCGCGCAACGCTTGGCGCCGCATTATTTTCTGGTCATGCCCGACCTGCGCGGCTATGGCGACTCTGCCAAAGCGCCCGGCCTGCCCGACCATGCCAACTACAGCAAGCGCAGCATGGCCGACGACATGGCGGCGGTGATGCAGATGCTGGGCATTGACCAGTTTTACCTCTGCGGCCACGACCGGGGCGGGCGCGTGGCGCACCGGCTGGCGCTGGACCATGCGCACCGCGTTAAAAAGCTTTGCGTCATCGACATTGCGCCCACGCTGGACATGTACGAAGGTCGCAGCATGACCGTGCCGTACATGGAATTTGCCCGCGCCTACTACCACTGGTTTCACCTGCTGCAGCCTGCGCCGTTGCCCGAAATCATGATGGGCGCGAACCATCCGGAAACGGCCAAAGACTATCTGCATGCCAAGCTGGGCGGCTGGGGCAGCGCCGGGCTTGACTACATCGAGCCGCAAGCGCTGGCCGACTACGAACGCTGCTTTTGCAATGCCGCAGCGCTGCATGCCGCCTGCGAAGACTACCGCGCCAGCGGCGGCATCGACCTGGACCACGACCGGCAAAGCCGCGCGCAAGGGCAAAAAGTGGCCTGCGACCTGCTGGTGCTGGCCGGGGAGCGCGGCGTGGTCAACCAGCTGTTTGACCCGCTGGCTTTGTGGCGCGAACAGTGCGACGGCCGCGTGCGCCTGGAGACCTTGCCCGCCGGCCATTTCATTCCCGAAGAACTGCCCGAGGCCACCGCCCTGGCGCTGCAGACATTTTTCAAGTGATGCGGAGCCAGCGCATGCCGGGGCCTGAATCACCGCCTGCCCGTCAGCGCCTGCTGCTTGTGCTGGGCGTTTTGGTGCTGGCGGCTTTGCTGGGGTCGGGTGTGGCGCCGTACGAGCGCGGCACGTGGTGGATGGAAGTGGCCCCGGTGCTGATCGCCGCGCCGGTTCTGGGCTTTACCCGGCGGCGTTATCCGCTCAGCACGCTGCTGTACGCGCTGATTGCGCTGCACGCGCTGGTGCTGATCGTGGGCGGCACTTACTCGTATGCCCGTGTGCCGCTGGGTTTTTGGCTGCAGGACGTGCTGCACTTGGGGCGCAACCCTTACGACAAGATCGGCCACTTCATGCAGGGGCTGGTGCCTGCGATGGTGGCGCGTGAGGTGTTGTTGCAGCGCGGCTACTTGCGCAGCCCGCGCATGGCGGCATTTTTGTCAGTCTGCGTCGCCATGGCCATCAGCGCCGTGTACGAACTCATTGAATGGGGCGCCGCCTTGGCGCTGGGGCAGGGCGCCACGGAATTTTTGGGCACCCAGGGCGATCCGTGGGACACGCAGTCAGACATGCTGTATGCGCTGATCGGTGCTGCGCTGGCGGTCACGCTGCTGCGGCGCTGGCATGACCGGCAGATCAAGGCGATTCGCTATTGATTCAGTAGCTGCTTGCGCACGTCCTGCCTGCGCTACAGGCCTGAAAGGCTAAAAAACAGCGAAGTGGCGCGGCGGCTTCACGCGCCGCAGCACTTCTTGTATTTTTTGCCGCTGCCGCAAGAGCACGGGTCGTTGCGGCCTGGCGTCACTTCCTTGCGCAGGGTTTCGACTTTCGGGCCCAGCGTTTTCCACAATTCGCGCAGGTCGTAGACCGCCCAGATGGCTTCGCCGAAGGCGTTGAGCCGGGCAATGCTGGTGCTGGGCGTGCCTTCTTCGCTCAGCGGCGAGACTTCCGGCGTGCCGGTGTCGTCTTCGGTCATGGCGACGATGGCCTGCAGCGCGCCGTCCAGCCATTTGGCGGCGTCCTTGTCGCGCGGAGCAGTCCATTCGTCCGGCCAGCTTTCTACCGCGAACATGAAGCCCAGCGCCCACACCTGCGCAAACGCCGGCAGGTCTTCTTTGGCGAAGGCGGCCTGCTCTTCGGGCGGCATGTCGGCCACCACGCCGCGAATGTCCATGACTTCGGGGTGGTAGCAGGCGTCGTCTTCGAGCGAATCGACTTCAGCCTCCAGCGCGGTGGCGACTTCGCTCCAGCGCTGATTCCACAGCGCCAGAAAGCGTTCCCGCTGTTCATCGCTGGCAAACGAGCCGCTGTCTTCGTCGGGCGCTTCGCCGGCCTGCGCTTCAGCCGGCAGACCAAGCAGCACCGACAGGTATTCGTCGGTGGCAATTGGGCGGCGCGAGCAGATCACGGCAGCCATGAAACCTTCGCAAAATTCCCACTGCGGCGTTTCGTCGTAGCGGCTGCGCAGGTCGTCCAGAATCGCGTCGAGTTCGTCGAAGGCTTCGGTTTCCATCCAGACGGTGTCGGTCTCGGCGTCGTCAGCAATAACCGTGGCAGGGGTGATGTTTGAATTTGTCATAAAGGGGCCATCCTGAGCCTCACGCGAGGCTCTTATGATGAAAGTGTATCTGTCACCCTGCCAGAGCTCCTTTTTATGAAAGAAAACCTGTCCATGCGCCAGCCGCTTCCCGCCTTTTTTGCCTTGCGCTACACCGTGTTGTGGTTATGCCTGTGCGGCATGTTGCTGGCGCTGGTCAGGGTGGCTGAAGGGGGCGCAGGCTGGCCGGTCTGGCTGGCTTTGTTGGTGTGTAGCGGCCTGGGCGCTTTGGGGCTGCAAGATGTGCGGCAAACCCGTCATGCCGTGCTGCGCAACTACCCGGTCATCGGCCATTTGCGCTTCCTGTTCGAGTTCATCCGGCCTGAAATGCGCCAGTATTTCATTGAAGGCGACAACGAAGCCATGCCGTTTTCCCGCGCCCAGCGTTCGCTGGTCTATCAGCGCGCCAAGGGCGAGCCGGACAACCGGCCCTTCGGCACGCAACTCGATGTCGGCAAACAGGGCTATGAATGGGTGAACCACTCGATGGCCCCGACGAAGCTGCCGACCCACGACTTTCGCATCTGGATTGGCAGCACGCCCGACCAGCCCAGTGCGTCGGTGGCGCCTTGCACGCAGCCGTACCACGCCAGCGTGTTCAATATTTCCGCCATGAGCTTTGGCGCGCTGTCGGCCAATGCCATCATGGCGCTCAACCAGGGCGCAAAACTCGGCGGCTTTGCGCACGACACTGGTGAAGGCTCGATTTCTGTGCATCACCGCGTGCACGGCGGCGACCTGATCTGGGAAATTGGCTCGGGCTATTTCGGCTGCCGCCACGACGACGGCAGTTTCAGCGAAGAGCGCTTTGTCGCCAACGCCACCGACCCGCAGGTCAAGCTGATTGAACTCAAACTGAGCCAAGGCGCCAAACCCGGCCACGGCGGCGTGTTGCCCGGCCCCAAGGTGACGGCTGAAATTGCAGCCGCGCGCGGCGTGCCGGTCGGCAAGGACTGCATCTCGCCGTCCGGCCACAGCGCGTTTTCAACGCCGGTGGAGATGATGCAGTTCATCGCCCGGCTGCGCACCTTGTCGGGCGGCAAGCCGACCGGCTTCAAGCTGTGCATTGGTCATCCGTGGGAATGGTTTGCCATCGTCAAGGCGATGCTGGAAACCGGCATCACGCCCGACTTCATCGTCGTCGATGGCGCGGAAGGTGGCACGGGCGCAGCGCCGCTGGAGTTCAGCGACCACGTGGGTTCACCGCTGCAGGAAGGGCTGCTGCTGGTGCACAACACGCTGGTCGGCGTCAACCTGCGCAGCCGTATTTCAATTGGCGCGGCGGGCAAGGTCGTGACCGCGTTTGACATCGTGCGGCTGATGGCGCTGGGGGCTGACTGGTGCAATGCCGGGCGCGGTTTCATGATGGCGCTGGGCTGCATTCAGGCGCAAACCTGCCATACGGGCAACTGCCCGACCGGCGTCACCACGCAGGATCCGCTGCGCCAGCAGGCGCTGGTCGTGCCGGACAAGGCCGAGCGGGTGCGCAACTTTCACCGCAGCACGCTGCATGCGCTGCAGGAGCTGGTGCAGGCGGCCGGCTTGCAGCATCCGGGCGAAGTCAATGCCCACCACATCGTGCGGCGGCTGACCGACACCGAGGTGCGGCTGCTGAGTAACCTGATTTTGCAGGTCGCGCCGGGTGCGCTGCTGGGGCCGCTGGACGAGCAGCACAATGTATTTCGCCTGTACTGGCCGCTGGCCAGCGCGCACAGTTTTCAGGCCAGCCGTCCCGCTGTGCCGCCCAGCGGCCCGCCGGTGCAGACGGGCGACCCGTCAGCCGCAGCGCCTGGGCAGCCGGCGGTGCCGCCTGTTGCGGCGGTGGTCGCTCATCCGCCAGCCTGAAGATTTGCGCGCAGGAAGTTGCTATGAATTAAAGAGCTGCCCGCGCCCGCACACCGTGCGCAAGCAGCCTTTTTGACATCGAAAGCACATGCCGATCCTTGCTCAGGAGCAGGGTTTGGCTGGCGACGGCCAGGTCGATGAATTTCTGGTCGTCGGGGTCGCTGCAGTTGAGGCGTGCCTTGGCGGCGACTTCCACCAGGCGGGCATGGCGGTCAAACAATGCCAGCACATCGCTTGCGCACAATTGGTAAAAATTCAGGCGCGTCACGATTTGCGGGTAGTCGAGCACGCGGGCCAGCTCGTCACGCATCGGCTGGGTGGCAATCCAGTCGAGTTCGCCCGCTTCCAGCGCCTGCCGCACGGGCTTGGCGGCGGCATCGTTGAAAACGAACACATCCAGGATGATGTTGGTGTCGATGACCACGGTCAGCGCGCCGGGGCGCGGCGCAACGCCCTCGCTGGCGGCGTTCATGGGGGTTGTGCGCTGCGCCGCTGCCGGCGCGTTTTCGGGCAATCCGCCAGCGCTGGGCAAGGTATTCACCCCCGAACTCACGCTTTGGGCGACTGGTCGGTTGCCTGATCTGCAGGCTTGCCGCGCGCCGAGCCGGCCACCATGTCAAACCGAAACAGCCGGCATTCAATCGGGCCGTTCCACATCGGCACGCGGCGCGACTCTTTCAGCCGCATTTTGTTCGGCAGCTTGAGGTCGGGCGTGAGCACATGGGCGGTCCAGCCGGCGTAGTTTTTCTTCCAGTGCGCAGCCAGCTGCGGAAAGAAGTCGGACGCTTCTTCGCCCCAGGCGTTTTGCGCCTGCTCGCGACCGGGGTTGGCGGAGCGGTTGCGCGGCGTGTCAAAGGCGGGTTCATCGCGCTGAATCGGCTGGCCAAAGTCGTCGACGTTCTGGCCGCGTTCGCCCCGCTGGTTGCGGCTCTGAACGCCTGAAATACCGGCCACGCCCGCCACGTCGATCCGTTCGCCATACGGCGGGTTGACCAGCATCACGCCACTGGGCGCGGGCGGCATGCGCTGCAGCGCGTCGCCACCGCGCAGTTGCACGGCGTTGGCGACGCCGGCGCGTTCGGCATTGCGCTCGGCAAAATCGACCATGCGGAACGACACGTCGCTGCCGAACACCGGCGCGGTCGGCTCGGTGATGGCGGCTTCGGCCTGGTCGAGCAGGCCGTCCCAGACATGGCCCTGGAACGGCAGGTATTTCTGAAAAGCAAACTTGCGGTTGATGCCGGGCGCGATATTGCAGGCAATTTGCGCGGCCTCGATGACGATGGTGCCCGAGCCGCAGCACGGGTCGTACAGCGGCACGCCGTCCTTGCAAAGCTGGTCCCAACCGCTGGCGGCCAGCATGGCGGCGGCCAAGGTTTCCTTCAGCGGCGCATCGCCCTTGTCCTCACGCCAGCCGCGCTTGAACAGCGGCTCGCCCGAGGTGTCGATGTAAATCGTCACCGTGTCGGTGGTCAGGTGCACATACACCCGCACGTCGGGCCAGCGGGTGTCGATGCTGGGGCGCACGTCGTTGAACTTGTGGCGAAAGCGGTCGGCAATCGCGTCCTTGATCTTCAGCGTCGCAAAGTTCAGGCTTTGCAGCGGGCTGTGCTGGGCGGTGATCTCGACCTTGAAGGTCTGGTTGGGCGTGAACCAGATTTCCCACGCCACGCTGGCAGCGGCGTTGTACAGGTCTTGTTCACTGCGGTACTGGCCGTGCTGCAATTCAATCAGCACGCGCTGGGCCAGCCGGCTGTGCAGGTTGAGCTGCTGCGCTTCGCGCCACGAGCCTTGCAACTGCACGCCAGCGCGCCGGGCTTTGCCCTGAATGCCGGTAATGCGCTGGACTTCAGCCGCCAGCAGGTTTTCGACGCCGGCGGCGCAGGGGAGGAAAAGTTGAAGTTGATTCATAAATTGGCTCACTTTGCCGGGCGCATCGTGAAGCACCGCAGCGGGATTGGGTAGCGCCCAGGCTACATCAGGGCGAATGGATGGAACGTATTTGAACAGGCGTTGGGAAACAGGCCAACCCAATAGCCATCAAAACAGCCGCTGTCGGAGATCGCCACGAATGACACACGGCCAATTAGTCGCCTCCCCACCAGCAGGGGCCGCGGAACTGGCTTCGCCAGGCCGCAGGCGCAGCGGCCCCCTCGGGGGGCAGGGAGCCACACGCAGTGGGCGACCGTGGGGGCTCACAACATTTTGCGCAGATGGGTCGGCGCAATACGCAGCGCTTCGCGGTATTTGGCTACGGTGCGGCGGGCGCATTCAATGCCTTGCTCCTTGAGCATTTCAGCCATCTGATTGTCACTGAGCGGTTTTTTCGGGCTTTCGGCGGCGACGAACTGCTTGATGAGCGCCCGCACGGCGGTGCTCGACGCATTGCCGCCGCTTTCAGTGCCCAGCCCCGAGCCAAAGAAATATTTCAGCTCGAACGTGCCGAACGGCGTGCGCATGTACTTGGCCGTGGTGACGCGTGAGATGGTCGATTCGTGCAGGCCGAGCTCGTCGGCAATCTCGCGCAGCACCAGCGGCCGCATGGCGAGTTCGCCGTGGGTGAAGAAGTTTTTTTGCCGCTCCACGATGGCGCTGCTGACGCGCAAGATGGTGTCAAAGCGCTGCTGGATGTTCTTGATAAACCAGCGCGCCTCTTGCAGCCGCTGCTGCAGCGCCTGGCTGCCGCCGGCGCCCTTGTGTTGCTTGAGGGCGTTGGCATAAATGTCATGAACCCGCAGCCGGGGCATGACGTCGCTGTTGAGCGTGATTTTGAAACCCCGGCCTGATTTGACGACGATGACATCGGGCACGATCAGATTGCGCTCGACGTTGGCAAAGCGCCGCCCCGGCTTGGGGTCCAGCCGCGCGATCACGGCAATTGCGCCCTTGATGATTTCTTCAGGGAAATCGCACAGGTGCGACAGCCGCTTGACATCGCGCCTGGCCAGCAGTTCCATCGGCTGGCGGCACATGGCCAGGGCGGCGCGGTTTTCAACGCAGTCTTTGCTGTCAAGCAACTGCAGTTGCAGGCATTCGGCCAGGTCGCGTGCGCCGACGCCGGCGGGCTCCATGTGCTGCAGCAGTTGCAGCGCAATGGCAAATTGCTGCGCCAGCTCTTCGGTCTGCTCCGGGTCGTTGTTGGCCAGACCGGCGGCGAGTGACGCCAGCGTGTCTTCCAGATAGCCGTCGTCATTGAGTGACTCGATCAGGAAGTGCAGGGCGGCGCGGTCGAGTTCGGAAAGCCGCAAACCGAGCGCCTGCCGGTGCAGGTGGTCTTGCAGCGACTCGTGCGCGCCGGTCAGGTCGGACGCTTCGGCGTCGCTGTCGTCCAAGTTGTTTTTGCGCGCCGGGGCGTCGCCGCCCCATTCGCTGTCGTCGGGCGAGGTCTCGACCGAGCCGTCGCCGTCCCAGCTTTCGTCCAGCGAAGGCTCGGCGCTGATTTCAGCCGTGGTTTCTGTGTCTTTTGTGCTGGTGGCGCTTGCTGTGTCTGCGCTGCCAGCTATGGAATCAGTAGCAGATTCAAACTCCCGGCTTTCCTGGCTGACGGGCGCATCAGACTGCGCCAAGCCAAATTCTTCACGCGGCGCGGCGTCTTCGGCCAGCTCCAGAAAAGGGTTTTCGTCCAGCATCTGCTCGACTTCCTGGCTCATCTCCAGCGTGGAAAGCTGCAACAGCCGGATCGACTGCTGCAACTGCGGCGTCAACGCCAGGTGCTGCGAGACACGAAGGGAAAGGCCCTGTTTCATGGTGCCCCCACGCTCCCCGCTTTGCGTGGTTCGCTGCCCCCCGAGGGGGCCGCCCCGCCTGCAGTCCGGCAAAGCCGGTCCTGCGGCCGGTACTGGGGCGGGCGGGGATGTCCTGCAGTCCCTCCTGATGTATCCAGTGATGCTGGGCGCGAGATTGTTGCGGGGGCGGCTGGCAACCTTCCCCGTTCGTGCAAGTACCGGCCGCGGAGCTGGCTTTGCCAGGCCGCAGGCGGGGCAGCCCCCCCGGGGGGCAGCGCATTGCGCGTTGTGACAAGCGTGGGGGCCATACTCACATTTTGAAGTGTTCGCCCAGGTAGACGCGGCGTACTTCGGCGTTGTCGACGATCTGGGCGGGTGTGCCGCTGGCGAGCACGTTGCCGTCGCTGATGATGTAGGCGTGGTCGCAGATGCCCAGCGTTTCGCGCACGTTGTGGTCGGTAATCAGCACGCCGATGCCGCGCAATTTCAGGAAGCCGATGATGCGCTGGATCTCGATCACGGCAATCGGGTCAATGCCGGCAAACGGCTCGTCGAGCAGGATGAAGCGCGGCTGCGTCGCCAGGGCTCTGGCAATTTCAACGCGCCGGCGCTCGCCGCCCGACAGCGCTGGCGCGGGCGAGTCGCGCAGATGGTCTACGCGCAGTTCCTTGAGCAGGGCGTCAAGCCGCACGTCAATTTCTGCGCGTGTCAGCGGCTTGCCGGCGGCATCATGCTGCAGTTCAAGCACGGCGCGCACGTTTTCCTGCACCGTGAGCTTGCGAAAAATGGACGCTTCCTGCGGCAAGTAGCTCAAGCCCAGACGGGCGCGCAGGTGAATCGGCATGTGTTCGACCGGCTGGCCGTCGATGGAGATGACGCCGGCATCGGCACGCACCAGGCCGACGATCATGTAAAACGACGTGGTTTTGCCCGCGCCGTTGGGGCCGAGCAGACCGACGACCTCGCCTTTTTGCACTGTTAGCGACACATCCTTGACCACCAGGCGGCTGCCGTAGGATTTTTTCAGCCCCTGCGCTACCAGGCGGCTGGGGGTGTCGGGGCGGGCCGCTGTCCCCGGCAATGCAGTTGGCGTCACTTCAGGCATGGGCTCAAGGGGCTTTCTTCGGTGTGACATTGCCCAGTGACGTGCTGGGGCGCAAGACTGCCGCAGGGCCGGCAGGCGGTTTTGTGCTGGCGCCGGGAGCTAATACGGCGGCGCGCGGCGACAGCATGGCGCGAACCCGTCCGCCGGGGTTGGCGGCGTTGCTGTTGGGCGCTCCGCTATCGACCGTGAACACGTCGGTGTTGTTGTCGTAAACAATCAAGGCGCCGGTGGTTTCGTCGTTCAGCGTCGCGCCTTTGTAGCGGCGCACCACGGCGCGCTTGATGAACTTGACCAGGTCGGCGCGGCTGTCGTATTCGATGCGCTCGCCTTCGCCTTCGATGTACTCGTCCACGCCGTCGCGTTTTTTGCGGTAGTAAGCCAGCTTGCCCGGCGCCGCAATGGCCACGGCTTTCTGGTAGCCCTCCGGGTCCTGGCTGACATCGACCTGCGCGCCACGAATCAGCGTCGTACCTTTGGTGATGACGACATTGCCGGTAAAAACGCTGGTCTGCTTGAGGTCGTCATAACGCAAGGCGTCAGCCTCGGCATTCATCGGCTTGTCGCGGTCGGCCTTTTCAGCGGCGGCCGGAAGCACAGCGCCCGCTGCCAAAATGGCAGCCAGCAGAAGGGGAAAAAAAGGGATTTTCATAAGGCACGCTTCTTGCAACTGGTATTTTTTCCATTGTAGCCATGCCCGAAGGAGTCAAATTTTTCAGGAAAACAAACGGCCTCTGATGAGGCCGATGCCTGTTGTGATGCGCTGGCAAGCGTTTTCAGACCTTGCAACAGCTACTTGCGCCGGCTGCGAAAGGTGCGCTTTCCGGCAGCAACCGCGTCACCTCACTTGGCGGGCTGTCAGCGTCTGCGGCTCGGACGGGCTTGCCGCCTGCAGTCGTGCGCGCTCCCCGACATCGTAGGAGCCGAAAACTTCACGGGAGGAACGGGTTTCTGGCAGCACATAGACAATGCCGCCGGTTCCGGTGAACGCCGGGCTCAGCACCTTGTTATAAAAATTCACCGGCACATTGATGCATCCATAGGAAATGCGCTTGTCCAGCAGCGACGCACTGGCCAGGCGCTGTGCGCGGCGCTCTTTGGCGTTGCTGGTAATGACGCGGTGCATGGAAATGGCCGTCTCGTAGTCAACCCACAGGATTTCCTCTCCCTTGAGGTTTAGGTCCAGCGACGCCACAAAGCGGCCTGCCGGCGTGGTGCGCTCTTCGGGGCGAATGCTCGACAGCTTGCGCTGGCCGATGCCGGGCACGGAATCATCGCCAATTGCCAGGCCCAGCAGCGCTGGAGTGGCGCCGCGCAGTTGGCCTTGTGCATCGAATACAAAGACTTTTGCCTGCGCTTTGTCGACAATCGCAAATGGCATGCGGTGGTTGTCGGCCGAATCAACCACCCAGTTGGCAATGTCGCGCGCCTCTGGAGATGCCTGTTCCTGCTCAAAATTTGCCCGTTTTGGGCGCTCTTCCGTCGCCGCATGCATTGCGGAATGGCTGGCGTGCAAGGACGCCACATCCTCCGAAGCAGGTGCTGATTGGGCAGAAAAACTGGCAACCACCAAACCCAGGCAAAGTCCCCGGGCCATGACTATCTCGAAGGAACTGCCGTACCGGGAGGGTTTGGGGTGCAGCAAGGCAGCCCAGAAGCGCAGCCCGGTCCATTTCTCAGGTGTTGTCATACTTTTGCCATTCCAGACACAGGAAGAAGAGCCTGCTGGTTCGCACTGAATCGGCAGGGGTCGCAGACTCAACCATCGCGCCAGGCAGCGCCGACGAAAATTGTTGTCTCATCAGTGAGCCAGCCTGCCCTAGTTGCGCTCTTGCTTGGGCACACGGCGAGGTACCACGTAGGTCTCTGGCGCCTTCGCGGCGGGCACCACGACGGGAGTGTCAGGAGCCACGATGACAACAACGGGTGCTGCGGGTGGCGTTTCGACCCTCAAAGCCATCAGCGGCATGACAGCTGGCGGCACCACGACCAGCACCATGGCGGGCGGCACGGGACCCGGCGGGAATGCGGCCGGGGGCACGGGCTGGACCAATGGGAGCGGCACTACGACCGGGGGCGGAACCACAACTGGTGGCGGAACCACAACCGGGGGCGGAACCACAACCGGGGGCGGCACTACAACCGGGGGCGGAACCACAACCGGGGGCGGCACTACAACCGGGGGCGGAACCACAACCGGGGGCGGCACTACGACTGGTGGCGGCACTACAACCGGGGGCGGCACTACAACCGGGGGCGGAACCACAACCGGGGGCGGCACTACGACTGGTGGCGGCACTACAACCGGGGGCGGAACCACAACCGGGGGCGGCACTACGACTGGGGGAGGCACTACGACTGGGGGCGGCACCACAACCGGTGGCGGCACTACAACCGGGGGCGGCACTACGACTGGTGGCGGAACCACAACCGGGGGCGGCACTACGACTGGGGGCGGCACTACAACCGGGGGCGGCACTACAACCGGGGGCGGAACTACGACTGGGGGCGGAACTACGACTGGGGGCGGAACCACAACCGGGGGCGGAACCACAACCGGGGGCGGAACCGCTATAGTGATATTCCCAGTTGTTTTGGAAACTACCGGAGCGCAGCAAGAAACCGGGAGCGCATATTTAGCCGCGTCTGGTCCACCCAGTGTGTAGCCGCTAAAGGTGATTGCCTTGCCCGTTCCTACGGCTGCATTGTCGAAATTGGCGGTGCCAGGCCCAACCAGCGTGACGCCGGCCGGGCTACCCTTCAGCCCCACGAGGGTTGCCGTGGTTGTGCCGTCGAAAGTCTTGCTTCCGCCGTCGGGGAACACCAGCATGTGTTGGATCAGCGTGGAGCCTCCGGTCAAAACGAAGTGGGGCAAGTAATCCGTCGGCGTGGTGTATGAGACCGGGTTGTAATTGAGGGTGACTGGCGCATTCGGGCCTGTGACAGTAGCGGGCGGCGCCAATGGCGCAAAAACCACAGTGCCGCCGGCCAACCCCGGTCCGGTTCCGCCATAACCGGCATTCAGTACCAGGCCGAGTGGCAGACCTAGGCTTTGAGCCGGAATTCTGCTGCCTCTGGTCAGCGTAATTTTCTCGCCTATGTTGATGTCCTGTGCGGCGCAAATACTCATGTTTCCGTCGGTCGTCGTCATGGCGGCCAGCAGGTTCACGTTGCGCCCGGCACCTAGCAAAACACTGCCATTGACCGTCGTGATGGCAGCGTTCACATTGACATCACGTCCGCAGCAGGCCACAAAGTTGCCATTGGTGGCTGAAACAGGCTTGTTGATGTTGATGTCGCGGACAGCGTTCAGGGTCAAGGTGGTGGGGCTTGAGCTTGCCGTCCAGCTGATTGCCTCGTTGATGTGGATGTCGCCGTTGCCGGCGGTGGCTGTGTTGAGTGTCGTCAGTGGGGGCGTTCCGGCGACTGTCACATTGGGGCCGGTGGCAGTGTTGATGGTGACGCTGTTGGTGACAAGCTGGGCCGAAAGCGTCGCGCCCGAGATGTTGTCCGTGGCGCCACTGCCAACCGTGAAGTCCTGTGGGTCAATCAGCCAGTTGCCGGTCAGCCCTTGCGCTGCGGCAGTGGTGATTCTGGTGTCGCTCGCTACCGTGACA
Organism: Polaromonas sp. CG_9.5; assembly: GCF_035984465.1. Classification (NCBI taxonomy): domain Bacteria; kingdom Pseudomonadati; phylum Pseudomonadota; class Betaproteobacteria; order Burkholderiales; family Comamonadaceae; genus Polaromonas; species Polaromonas sp. CG_9.5. The sequence goes on along the minus strand of NZ_JAXCHR010000007.1, from coordinate 49,779 downwards.
CGTGCCGCCGAGGTTTCGATGAAGCCGCCGTTGCCCCCATTGGGCGCGCTCGCGTCCAGCGTGCCGCCCGCAGTCACTTTACCGCTTTCCATGCCGCCCATCAGCATGATCGTGCCTTTGACGTTCTGCAGTGTCTGTGCCTGAACGATACCGGTGTTGTTGACCGCATTGGACAGCAGGCTGCCCGCTGCCTGGGTGGTCATCAACACCTGACCACCATCGGCCCGGATCAGCCCGCCGTTGTCCACCAGCGCATTGACCGCGCCTTGATCGACAGTGACGCGCAACAGTTTGTCGCCTGCAACATCTAGGGTGACGGCGTTGCCTGCAGCCAGGGCGACGGTGCCCAGTTGGGCCGCGATCACGCCCCGGTTGCTGACGTTCGCGCCCAGCAGGGCGACATAGCCACTGTCGGCGGCGTTGATCGTTCCCTGGTTAACGACCGTGCCCGTGCCCGCACCGGAGAACTGGTAATTGCGCGCCATGAAGTTGGCATCGCTGATGGCCAGGGTGGACGCCACCAGACCACCCACGTTGACTGACGCACCCTGACCAAACAGGATACCGTTCGGGTTGACGAGGAACACCTTGCCGTTGGCCGACAGACTGCCCAGAATGTTGGAAGGATTCGCGCCAACTACCCGGTTAAGCGCTACCGAACTGCTGCCCGGCTGCACGAACTGAACGGACTGGCCGGCCTGGATGCCAAAGCTCTGCCAGTTGATCGCCACGTTGGGCGTGGTCTGGGTGATCGTCATGTTGCCGGCCGTGCCGCCAATGGTGGCGCTGCCTGCCGACACCACGCCGCCCAAGGGCTGGGCCTGGACGCCCGCCCCGCAGGCCAGCATCAGCGAAACCGCCAGTATTTTCAGGCTGAAGCTGGCATGGCCGCCTGCCGCCGAAGTGCCAGATGAGATTTTCTTGCCGGCGCTGCGGGTATTTTCAGAAACGGCCACGAAGGTGCCGGTCTGGTCGTTCCAGATGGAGCGGTGAATGATGTTCATGGAAGGCTTTCGGGTGATCTTCAAAAAAATCGAGTTCAGTCAACAGGCAGTCAGGCGACGCTGCGCAACAGCAAGCTCAAAAATACTTGACGGCCTGTATCCAGAACCGGCCCGACTTGTCTGGCGCCGAGGTGGCTGTGCCGCTGCCGATCTTGCGGGCGTAAGAAGTTCTCACGACAAAATTGTTGTAGGCCGACCAGTTCAGCCCGATGCCTGCGCCGCTCAGGGTTCGGCGGTTATCGCCCACAGTCCAAGGATTTTTGTTCAGGGTCACGCGGCCAGTGTCGATAAAGCCAACCAGTTCCAGCTGCCCGGGCATTTGTTCGGAGAGTTTGGGCAGTTGCATGCGCGCTTCCAGCGTCAGCAGGTAGCCCTGGTCTGCATAGGCTTCGCCTTCGGGATAGGCGCGTACGCCGTTCATGCCGCCGAGCTGCATTTTCTCTGAGCTGTCCAGATTTTTCGAGGCGATCTGTCCGTTGATTCCGGCGTAAAGCGACACGCTGTCGGTCACGCTTTGCAGCCGCATCGCGCTGAAGCCCAGCTTGGTGTAGTGGCCGTTGCTTTGCGCAGTTGCTGCATCGAAAGCCCGCATGAAGGGGGTTTGGATGTCAATGTTGCCGGCTGTTCCGGTCACCGCGTAGCTGGTCAGGCCGCCGCGACCCAGACTGTCCCGGTGGTCACCGCGCAGGGTTGCCATCAGGGCCTGGGCCTTCCTGTCGACAACGGTTGACGTGCTGTCTACCCGATCCTGGAACGTCTTGTGATCAAAAGCGAGCAGCGCATACAGATTGGTGTTGCGCGAACGGATCAGCGGATAGCTGCCGTAGATACTGGCAATTTTTGCCGTGCCGTTGGCCTGCAGGCTTGAGAATTCCTTGCCCAGCTCGTAGTCGAGCCAACTGTACGCCACGCCGGCGGTCGCTTTGCCTAACTGCACCTGATAAGACGCGCGGGCATACTTCAGGCCCGAGCCGGATGTCAGCACGCGCAGTGAGGCGACATCGCCCAGGCCAGCCGCATTGTTCAGGTTGACCGTCGCGCCAAGGCGGTATTCGCCGGTGTAGCGGTTGCCGGCGTTGTCGGCATCGATGCTGCCGGTGACGCGCTGGCCAGGCGTGACATCGACGATCAGGTCGGACGCGCCCACTGAAGCGCCAGGCGTCAGGGTCGAGGTGACGTTGACACCTGGAATGTCGGACAGCAGCAGCAGGCGGCTTTCCAGCGGTGCGATGGCGATGGTGTCGCCGGTATTGATGCCGTCCAGCTGGCGCTGGGCCAGGGTGTCGGACAAATTGCTCTGGTTGCGCAAGGCAATCTTGCCGTACTGGCCTTCGATCACGGCGATGGTCGCCGCGCCGTTCTTGATTTCTTGTGCGGGCAGGTAGGCCTGGGCTACGAAATAGCCAGCACTGCGGTAGCGCTCGGTGATTTTCAAGGCCATGCCGCGCAGGTCAGCCAGTGACAGTTCGCTGCCGGGGCTGAAGCCTGTCAGCGCCACCAGCTCGGCTTCGGAGTAAGTTTGCGCGCCCGTTACCTGCAGGCTGTTAACGACTATTTTTACCGCATCGGACGCGGGCGTAGCAGGCGCGCTGCTGGGTTCAATGCGAATGGTGGGCGCTGCTTTTTGCGGAACAGGCGCGGCTGGAATTTGCTGGATCTGGCTGCCGGCGCTGGGAGGCTGCTGGGCGAACAGGCTTGGGCTCAGTGCCAGGAGCGCAAAGGGCAGGAGTTTGGTGGTGAACACAAGATTACCTTTGGCAAGAATAAATCGGACTCGGAGTGCGCCGGTTCACGGGCGTGCAAGGGGCGCAAAAGGTGGTTAAACCTCGGAACTTACTCTAGTAAGCACGTAAACGCTGCAAATGTATGTAGTTCGGCACGCCGACAGTCAGTCTTTTTGTTGTTTTTTTGATCTAACGCAAGGTTTTTGCACATGCGGTTTACGCGGCTGCTTTCCCTGGGCAATGGCTTGCTGCCGCGCTGCGCAGATATACAAACCGGACGGGCAGTACAAAGAGCGCGCCGGACTCAGCCCTTGACGGGTCAAAGGCGCCATGCCCGGCCTGCGTCTGGCCAGGGCATTAAGCCATTGAAGCGTTCAGGCGGCTTTTCTGCGCGATTGGCCGATCAGATAGTCGGCGACCTGCAGTGACCGCTCCAGCGTCTTGGCCTGCGTGCCGGAGGTGAAATAGCGGCCGTTGATGCCCAGGGCCGGCACACCGTCCAGCGCGTAGGCGTCTTGCAGCTGGGTCGCTTTGCGCGCCTTGGTGCTGATGGAAAACGAGTTGTAAAGCTCGGTAAATTTGGCTTGGGGAATGCCTTGCTTTTCAACCCAGGCCGTAATCTGCGCAGCCGTGGTCAGTGGCTGCTTTTCAACATGTATGGCGTTAAACACCTTTTTATGCAGCTCGTCGACCTTGCCCAGGCTTTCCAGCACGTAGTAGAGGCGCTGCTGGGGCTCGAAGTCAGGGCGAAAAGCCACCGGGGCGCGGCGCATCGTGACGTCCTTGGGCAGTTTTTTGGCCCAGGCGTCGAACATCGGCTCGAACGCATTGCAGTGCGGGCAGTTGTACCAAAAGAACTCCACCACCTCGATCTGGCTTGCAGGCGCTTCGGTGGGCGCAGGCTTGTCGAGGGTCAGGTAATCGGTGCCGCTTTGAAAGGCCTTGGCCTGGGCTTGCGCCAGGGTCGGCAGCGCAGCAGCGCCTACAGCAGCAGCGGCTAGTGAAGCGGCTGAAAACGAAAATTCGCGTCGTTGCATTAATGGTTCTCCAAGTGTCAATGTTGCAGAGGTTGGATGCGCCGCCAGCAAAAAGTTCAGCGGCTGCAAAATTTAGCGCTGCACCCGCACCAGGGCGGTTTCGATAGAGTTGTCGTCCAGCCGGTCCTTGATCTTGTCGGCATCATCCTTTTTGGCAAACGGCCCGACCCGCACGCGGTAGACCGTGCGGCCTGCCTGCTCACGCTCGGTGACCTTGGCCTGCATGCCCAGCAGCACCAGCCTGGCGCGCTGCTGATCGGCGTCTTCCTGGGTGCGATAAGCACCGGCCTGAATAAAGTAGTTGAAAGGATCTGATCCGGAAGAGGCGGGCGCGCTTTCCGAGCGTGACTTGGCCAGGTCGCCCAAAGGATCGCCTGACAGGCGCGGCTGGGGCCGAACCGGTTTTGTTGCCGCAACGGGCGCAGGGTCGGCGTCGGGCTCGGGCACACGGGTGGGCGCTTCCGCAGGGGGCTGTGGCTTGGGCGTTTTTGCGGTGCGTTCGGGCTTTTTCGGCATCTCGGGCGCCGGCTCGGATACGCTGAAGCTGGGATCGGGCTCTGGCGGTGCCGACAATTCTCCTGAAACCGACGGCGCTGCTTTGGCAGGGTTTTTACCCGCCAGTGGCGCGTTCGGATTCCAGTCCTTGTTTTTTCTGGCTTCCACTGCGTCGCTTTCGCTGGGGCGCGACGCGTTCTTGTTCATGAACGGCACCGGCACCTTGGTGACGTAGACCGCCACCGTCAGCGCAATGCCCAGGCCCAGCAGCCCGCCAATCACCAAACCCAGCAGGGTTCCGCCTTGTTGTTTTTTCATACCTTGCCCGATGACTTGTCGTTACTGAATTTTTTTGAAAGAGGTTTGCCTGGGCGCTTTACATCTTGCGGGGCGCACTGACGCCCAGCACAGCGAGGCCATTGTGCAACACCTGTGCGGTGGCCGCGACCAGCGCCAGGCGCGCCAGCTTGACGGCTTCGTCATCGACCAGGATGCGCTCGGCGTCGTAGTAGCTGTGGTAGCAGGCGGCCAGTTCGCGCAGGTAAAACGCCACGTCGTGCGGCGCAAAACCAGCGGCTGCGTGGCTGAGCATGTCGGGGTACTTGGCCAGCAGCAGCATCAGCGCCTGCGCCTGCGGGCTGGTCAGCGGCGACAGGTCAACCTGTGCCAGGCTGGCTTCGTCACCGCCCCAGGCCGTGAGCACCGAGCAGATGCGCGCATGCGCGTATTGCACGTAGTACACCGGGTTTTCGTTGTTCTTGGCCAAGGCCAAGTCAATGTCAAAGATGTATTCGGTGTCCGGCTTGCGGCTGAGCAAAAAGAAGCGCACGGCGTCGGCGCTGGTCCATTCGATCAAATCGCGCAGCGTGACGTAGCTGCCGGCGCGCTTGGAAATCTTGACTTCTTCGCCGTTGCGCACCACGCGCACCATCGTGTGCAGCACGTAGTCGGGGTAGCCCTTTGGCACGCCTGCGTTGGCCGCCTGCAGACCGGCGCGCACCCGGGCAATCGTGCCGTGGTGGTCCATGCCCTGGATGTTGATGGCTTTGCGGTAGCCGCGCTCCCATTTGGCCAGGTGGTAGGCCACGTCGGGCACAAAGTAGGTATAGGTGCCGTCGGTCTTTTTCATGACGCGGTCTTTGTCGTCGCCGTAGTCGGTCGATTTGAGCCAGAGTGCGCCGTCTTGTTCGTAGGTCTTGCCGGCGTCCTTCAGGCGGGCCACGGCAGATTTGACCCGGCCTTCGGTGTACAGGCTGGACTCCAGGTAATAGTTGTCAAACCTGACCGAGAAAGCTTTTAAATCCAGGTCTTGCTCGTGGCGCAGGTAGGCCACGGCGAACTGGCGAATCGAGTCGATGTCGTCCACGTCGCCCGACGCCGTGAACTCGCGGTCATCGGACTTGACGGTCTTTTTGGCGAGAAAGTCTTGCGCAATGTCGTCGATGTAGTCGCCGTTGTAGGCCGATTCGGGCCAGAGCGCGTCGCCGGGCTTGAGTCCCTTGGCGCGCGCTTGCGTGCTGTTGGCCAGCGTCTGGATCTGCACGCCGGCGTCGTTGTAATAAAACTCGCGCCAGACTTGCGCGCCCTGCGTGGCGTAAAGGTTGCAAATCGCATCGCCCAGCGACGCCTGCCGGCCATGGCCGACATGCAGCGGACCGGTCGGGTTGGCCGAGACGAACTCGACGATCATTTTGCGCTCGGGGTCGGCCTCTTGCGTGCCGTACAGCGCGCCGGCGGCCAGCACTTCATGCACGGTGGCTTGCTTGGCGGCGGGCTTGAGCCGGATGTTGATAAAGCCCGGCCCGGCAATTTCAATGGCATCGACCCAGCGTTCAAAAGCCGGAGCCTGCAGCAGCAGGCCGCGCAGGGTTTCTGCGGTCTGGCGCGGGTTTTGTTTCAGGGGTTTGGCCAGTTGCATGGCTGCCGTGCAGGCAAAGTCGCCATGCGCGGCGACTTTGGGCGACTCGAAGGCGGCCTTGTCACTGGCACCCGGAGAGAGTTGGTCCAGCGCGATAGCCAGGGCGGAAAGCAGGTCTTTTTTAATCGAAAGCATGGCCGGATTTTACGGTCAAGCCAGTACCGGCCAAATTGACGACCGGCATGGGTTGCTTGCCGGGGGGGGCGGTTGATTTGCCGCCGGTGCTGGCTGCGGGTGGCGCTTGGCGCTGGCTTTTCAGCATTCATTGACAGCGAACTGGCTTTGTTGCGCCAAAAATCAAACACCGGCCGTTTTTCTACGCGTTTGGCCCTGTGCCAAAGATTAGCTTTTGCTATTAAATAAATAGCTGATTACGCACGTCTGTATTGCGCAAGCGGCCTGTTTGATTCTTAAAGTGTGGTTGTGGGCGAAAAATTTGCCCGGAACGGTCATGAAGCGTCGCCGCCCGCCTCAGTTTTGCAGCAATTGTTCGCGCGCGGCGTGTTTTACTGCCTCGGTCAGGCGCTGGGCGGCTGCCGGTTCATGGCGCCAGTGTTGCCAATACAGCATCACATCGACCGTGCGTCCCGGCAGCACCTCTTGCAATGCCGGGCGACCTTGCCGCTGTGCCAGCAGCAGGTCGGGCACCATGCCCCAGCCCATGCCCAGTTCCAGCGCCCGTTCAAAAGCATCGACGCTGGGCACGAAATGGCGCGGATACAGCGCGCCTTGCAGCTTGAAATGCTGCGCCAAAAAGGCGTCCTGCAACGCATCCTTGCGGTTGAAAATCACCGCCGGCGTGCGCAGCATGCTGTGCGGCATGGCGGCGACGCCCCCGGCTGAAGGTGCGCTCCACTGTTCCAGCAACCTGGGCGCAGCCACGCAGCGGTAGCGCATCGTGCCCAGCGGCTCGGCCACGCAGCCGCGCATGGCCTCGGTCAACGTGGTGACGCAGCCGGTGACATCGCCGCTCTTGAGCGCATCGTGGGTGTGGTCCTGGTCGTCGATCACGATGTCGAGCAGCAAGTGGTGCTGCAGCAGCGCCCCCGCCACGCCGGGCAAAAACCAGCTCGACAGCGAATCGGCGTTCACCGCCACGCTCAGGCTTTGCCGGCGCAAAGGCTGGTTGCCGCGCCCGCCCTGCAGGCCGTTCAGCAAATCAGCTTCCATCAGCCGCACCTGCCGCACATGGCCAAGCAGCGACTGGCCGGCTGGCGTGGCGCGCACCTGCTTGCTGCGCACCAGCAAACGCTGGCCCATCGCGTCTTCAAGCGATTTGATGCGCAGCGACACGGCGGCCAGCGTCAGGCTGAGGGTTTTGGCGGCGGCCCCAAAACTGCCGTGTTCAATGACGGCAGCCAGGGCGTCGAGTTGGCGGGCATCGAGCATAAAAATCAAGTATTTATTAACGGGATGCAATTTTAATTAAATCTGTTTAACAAAATCAGCCACGAGGCGACACTGGCGTTACCTGCCCTCGGCGCGCCCCTCCGACCTGCGCAACACGTTGCCTTTGCGGTCTGCGGCCAGCGCTTTTTTTGCCCGAACGGCCTTTTTAAACGATTGATTTGTATGAACTACCTGACTGCTCCGGCATTTTTGGCCGGCATGGCGCTGTGCCTGTCGCTCATCATGGCCATTGGCCCCCAAAACGCCCACGTAATGCGCATGGGGTTGCTGCGCCAGCATTTGTGGCTGACGGTGGCGGTGTGCATCTTCACCGACATCGTCCTGATTGCCCTGGGTGTGGCGGGGCTGGCGCAACTGGGCGGTCTGTCCGACAAGCTGCTGGGCGCCATGACCGGCGCGGGCGCGGTGGTGCTGATGCTGTATGGCGCGCAAGCGTTCAAGCGGTTCTTGCAGCCGGGCGCCACGGTGCTGGCTGACAACCAGGCGGCCACCGGCGGCGCGGCAGCGGTCTCGCGCCGTCAGGCGATTGGCACGGCGCTGGCTTTTTCGTGGCTCAACCCGCACGCCTGGCTGGACACCGCCGTGCTGATGGGCACGGCGTCGCTGGCCTATGCGCAGCCCGACAACCTGGTGTTCGGCATCGGTGCGGCGACCGGCTCGCTGCTGTGGTTCAGTGCGCTGGGTCTGGCGATGGCGTGCCTGGGCCGGCATTTCGATTCGCCCGTCGTCTGGCGCGCGCTCGATGCGCTGGTGGCGCTGATGATGTGGGGAACGGCGCTGTGGCTGCTGGCCGGGCTGGTCTGAACGCGGCGTGATCAAAATCGCCATCACGCCCTGAAACTTGCGCTCTACACCCTGCGCATTACCGCCAGGCTCAGACGGCCGATGCCAAACGCCAGAATTCGGGCTGGCTGTAGTGGTGCTTCAAAAAATCAATCCACAGCCGCACCCGCAGCGGCAAGTGCTTGGCACCCGGAAACACGGCATAAATGCCATTGGGCGGCGCGGCAAAGTCTTCCAGCACCGCCACCAGCCGGCCAGCGGCGATTTCGGATTCGACTTCCCAGGTGCTGCGCCAGGCAATGCCGTAGCCGCCCAGGCACCAGTCGTGCAGCACTTGCCCATCCGAGCAATCAAGCGGGCCGCCGGGTTTGAGGTGGACCAGCTCGCCCGCCACATGAAAAGCCCAGCCGCGCGTTTGCGAGGCGTCGCTGGACAACGTCAAGCAGTCAAATTTCGCCAGCTCGCCGGGGTGTTGCGGCGTGCCGTGCTGCTGCAGGTACTGCGGCGTGGCCACGCACAGCCGCCGGTTGTCGGCCAGGCGCACGCTGACCAGAGACGAGTCGGGCATGTCGCCCACGCGCACTGCGCAGTCAAAGCCTTCGCCCGCCACGTCGATGACGCGGTCGCTCAGGTTCAGCGTGATCGTCACGTCGGCATGGTGCCCACGGAATTTCGCCACCAGCGGCGCGACATGACGCCGGCCAAAACCGGCTGGCGCGGTGATGCGCAGGTGGCCGCTGGCTTTTACGCCGCCGGCTGACACGCTGGCTTCGGCATTGGCCAGGTCAGCCAGCAGGCGCTGGCAGTCCTCTAAAAACGCGCTGCCCTCGTGCGTCAGCGTGATGCGCCGCGTGGTGCGCACCAGCAACTTGACGCCCAGCCGCTCTTCCAGCGCATCGAGCCGCCGGCCCATGATGGCCGGCGCGACGCCTTCGGCCAACGCCGCAGCGGTCAGGCTGCCGCGCGCCACGACGGAGACAAAGGATTCGAGCTGCTTGAGTTTGGCCATAGGCGTTAATTATGCGGGGGCGGGTGTTGTGGGCGCTGCGTTTGAGCGAATACCAAGCCGCTTCGCAGAACTGGATTTGCTACGAATTAAATAGCTGCTTGCGCACGTAGCTATTGCGCAATAGCCACTTTTCATCAAATTTTCTGCTGGCGGACAGTGCAAGCGGCCTGCAGAGGGTGGTTTGCGCTTTCAGTCTGCGCCAGACGGTCCTATTTTTGGCCGGCATGCACCGCCGACACCGCCGCCCGCAACGCCAGCAAATAGCTGTCCGCGCCAAAGCCGCAAATCTGGCCACGGATAATTTCAGCGAACACCGACACATGGCGAAAGGCCTCGCGCGCGTGAATGTTGGACATATGCACTTCGATGATCGGGCAGGGCAGTATCGCCAGCGCATCGCGGATGCCGTAGCTGTAATGCGTCCACGCGCCGGCGTTGATCAGCACCGCGTCCACGCCGTCGGCATAGGCCTGGTGAATGCGCTCGCACATCGCGCCTTCATGGTTGGTCTGGAAGGCCTCGACTTCAGCGCCAAGTTCGTGGCCCAGTGCGCTGACGCGGGCATTGATTTCGTCCAGTGTCACCGTGCCGTACTGCGCCGGGTCGCGTTTGCCGAACATGTTGAGGTTGATGCCGTGCAGCATGAGGATTTTCATGGGGTTTCCTGGTGAGGTGATGCGCTAAAGCCGTGAGAGCGAAGCAAGGATAAGCGCAACGGCTCACCGGCTGGCTGCTTAATCCGCCCTTCGGATTTACACATTGCGTGCATTAAAGTCACAGATAAATCGCATTTCAGGGGGTTAATCTTTGCGCAAGGATCAAATAAAGTCAGGTCATGGAAAAATCCCGCCTTCCCAGCCGCCAGCCGCTGCGCGCTGTTCTGTTTGATGCGTACGGCACGCTGTTCGACGTGTACAGCGTCGGTTTGCTGGCCGAGCAACTGTTTCCCAGTCGCGGCCAGGCGCTTGGCGTGATGTGGCGCGACAAGCAGATTGAATACACCCACCTCGTCAGCACCAGCAACCACGGCGCGCATTACCAGCCATTCTGGGATATCACACGTGCCGCGCTGCGCTATGCCTGCAAGCGGCTTGGCCTGGACTTGCGCAGCGGGCCTGAAGAGCAGTTGATGAACCAGTACCGCTGCCTGACCGCCTTCCCGGAAAACCGCGAAGTGCTGCAGGCGCTGAAAACGCGCGGCATCGTCACCGGCATTTTGTCCAACGGCGACCCGGCCATGCTCGCCGTGGCGGTCAAGTCCGCCGGGCTGGACGATCTGCTCGACCACGTGATCAGCACCGACAGCATCCGCAAATACAAGACCCATCCCGACGCCTATGCGCTGGGGCCGCAGGCAACCGGTGTGCCGGTGCAGCAAACGGCCTTTGTCAGCTGCAACAGCTGGGACGCGCTGGCCGCCACCTGGTTCGGTTACCAGACGCTGTGGGTCAACCGCAACCAGCTGCCGTTTGAAGAGCTTGGCACCCCGCCGCTCTACACCGGAAGCAGTCTGCGCGATGTGCTGACGCTGCCGTTTGGCGGCAAGCCGGCATGACGCCGCTGGACATCGTGCTGATCGGCGCGGGCGGATTTGCCGCCGGCGCGGTCAATGCCATCGCCGGCGGCGGCACGTTTTTCTCGTTCCCGGCGATGCTGGCCGTGGGCCTGCCGCCGGTGGTGGCCAACGCCAGCAATTCGGTGGCGTTGTGGCCGGGCAGCCTGAGCGGTGCGTGGGCTTACCGGCAAGAGCTGGCGCGCTACAAACGCTACCTGTTGCCCATGGGCATTGCCTCGTTTTTGGGCGGTGCGGCCGGCGGATTGCTGCTGCTGGCGGCCGGTGATGCGCGTTTTGCCGCGCTGATTCCCTGGCTGCTGGGCTTTGCCACACTGCTGTTTGCTTTCAGCCCGCAGTTGTCAGCTGCCTTGAAAAAAATACGCCCCGCACCCGCCGAAAAAACCGGTGCAGAGCATGGCGCCGGCTCGCCCATCGGCTGGTTCGTGCAGTTGCTGGTGTCGATTTACGGCGGATTTTTTGGTGCCGGCATGGGCATTTTGATGATGGCCAGCCTGGCAATTGGCGGGCATGAAGACGTGCAGCACATCAACGCGCTGAAAAACCTGCTGTCAGCGGTGATCTACAGTGTGACGGTGACGACTTTCATCATTGCCGGCGCCGTCAGCTGGCCGCACACGCTGGTGATGGTGCTGACGGCCACGCTAGGCGGTTACTGGGGCGCGCGCATGGCGCGCAAAATCCAGGGGCCGTGGCTGCGGCGCATGGTGATTGCGGTTGGCAGCGCGCTAACGGTTTATTATTTTTACAAGACGCTGGGCTGAGCCAGTGACCGGACGCTGGTCGCTGACCCCCGGCTTTCAGCACAACGCATTTTTTATTTTTTAAAAGGATTTTTCTATGACCCACACCGAACGCACCCCCGCCCACGGCCTGCAGGTTGCGACCGAACTCTACAACTTCATCAACGACCAAGTGTTGCCCGGCACCGGCGTAGACGGCGACACCTTCTGGACCGGCTTTGACGCCATCGTGTCCGATCTGGCCCCGAAAAACATCGCCCTGCTGGCCGAACGCGACCGCCTGCAGACCGAGCTTGACACCTGGCACAAGGCCCATCCTGGCCCCATTGCAGACATGCCCGCCTACCGCGCTTTCCTCGAAGGCATCGGCTACCTGGTGCCGCAGCCGGCCAACGTCACCATTACCACCGCCAATGTCGATGCCGAACTCGCGGTGCAAGCCGGCCCGCAGTTGGTCGTGCCGATTTTGAATGCCAGGTACGCGCTGAACGCCGCCAATTCACGCTGGGGCTCGCTGTATGACGCGCTCTACGGCACCGACGCGATTCCCGAGGCCGACGGCGCTGAAAAAGGCCAGGGCTACAACCCGGTGCGCGGCGGCAAAGTCATCGCTTTTGCCCGCAATTTCCTCGACCAATCCGCCCCGCTGGCCAGCGGTTCGCACAAGGACGCCACCGGCTACAGCATTGAAGACGGCCAGCTGGTCATTGCCACCGAAAACGGCAGCACCAAGCTGCAGGACCCGGCCCAGTTTGTCGGCTACCAGGGCGGCGCTGCGGCGCCCACGTCGGTGCTGCTGGTCCACAACGGCCTGCATATCGACATCATCATCAACCGCACGACGACTATCGGCAAGACGGACGCCGCCGGCATCAGCGACCTGGTGATCGAGTCCGCGCTGTCGACGATTCTTGACCTCGAAGACTCGGTCGCCGTGGTCGATGCCGAAGACAAGGTGCTGGCCTATGGCAACTGGCTCGGCATTTTGCAGGGCACGTTGACCGAAGAAGTGAGCAAGGGCGGCAAGACCTTCACGCGCGGCCTGAACGCCGACCGCGAATACACCGCCGCCAACGGCAACGGCGAGGTGCGTCTGCATGGACGCTCGTTGATGTTCCTGCGCAATGTCGGCCACTTGATGACCAACCCGGCCATCCTGTACGCAGGCGGCAAGGAGATCCCCGAAGGCATCCTGGACGCCGTCGTCACCACGACCATCGCCATGCACGACCTGAAGCGCCAAGGCCAGCCCGGCATCAAGAATTCGCGCACCGGCAGCGTCTACATCGTCAAGCCCAAGATGCACGGCCCGGCCGAAGTCGCCTTTGCCGCCGAACTGTTCGGCCGCGTTGAAAGCCTGCTCGGCTTGCCGGCCAACACCGTGAAACTCGGCATCATGGACGAAGAGCGCCGCACCAGCGTCAACCTGAAAGCCTGCATTGCCGAAGCCGAAGCGCGCGTTGCCTTCATCAACACCGGTTTCCTTGACCGCACGGGCGACGAGATGCACAGCGCCATGCAAGCCGGCCCGATGATCCGCAAGGGCGACATGAAAACCGCTGCTTGGATTGCCGCCTACGAAAAGAACAACGTGCTGACCGGCCTGGCCTGCGGCCTGCGCGGTAAGGCGCAGATCGGCAAGGGCATGTGGGCCATGCCCGACCTGATGGCCGCCATGCTGGAGCAAAAAATCGGCCACCCGAAAGCCGGTGCCAACACCGCCTGGGTGCCCAGCCCGACCGCCGCCACGCTGCACGCGCTGCATTACCACCAGGTGCTGGTGTCCGATGTGCAAAAAGAGCTGCAAAAGATCGACGCCAACGCCGAGCGCGACACGATCCTGAACGGCCTGCTGACGATTCCAGTCGCCGCGACGCCGAACTGGAGCGAGGCTGAAAAGCAGCAGGAACTCGACAACAACGCGCAGGGCATTCTGGGCTACGTCGTGCGCTGGATCGACCAGGGCGTGGGCTGCTCCAAGGTGCCCGACATCCACAACGTCGCGCTGATGGAAGACCGCGCCACCCTGCGTATTTCCAGCCAGCACATGGCCAACTGGCTGCTGCACGGCGTCGTGACCGAAGCGCAGGTGAAGGAAACCTTCGAGCGCATGGCCGCCGTGGTCGACGGCCAGAACGCCGGCGACGCGCTGTACCAGCCAATGGCCGGGCACTTTGACACGTCAGCGGCTTACAAGGCGGCGTGCGATCTGGTGTTCAAGGGGCTGGAGCAACCCAGCGGTTACACCGAGCCGCTGCTGCACGCGTGGCGTTTGAAGGTCAAGGCCGGGAAGGCTTGAGTTGGGTGGCGCGGGTTGCTATGGATTAAATAGCTGCTTGCGCATGTCCAGCATGCGCTGGAGGCCTGTTTGGCACTAGAAAATGAAAACGGCACCTGCGGGTGCTGTTTTTTTGTTTGGCGTGCGGCAATTCAGTCTCCGGTTCCCGTCATCGCCACCAGCTTGGCAAAAAAGCGATGCACATCCTCATGGATTTCATCCGCTGTCATGGCCGTTGCGACACGTTCGCGTAGCACTTCCACCGAAGGCTCGCCTTTGCGCAGGCTGTGAAACAGTGAGTCATTGTTTTCAAACAAGATGCGTTTTCCGTCCACCACCGAAAAAATGTTGGCCGTGACCGTGCGCCAAGTCTTTCCTGCAGCCAGCGTGAGGTTTTGGTCGGAAAAGAACGTTTCAATTACTTGAAGTACCGGCTGGGTAAACAGGTCACCGTCCGGGCTTTCCAGTACTTGAAGCGCCACTCGCCGCCAGGCCGTCGGGACGAGCAGATAGTTCTCGATGTTTTTGCGCTTCCACTCCACCAAAGTCGGGTTGTCTTCTGGCGGATGGAAGGCCTTGTCCGCATCGTCATAGTCAAACAGCATCAGGCGCTTCACGCCAGACACAACCTGGCTCAAAGCCGTGAAATGCGCATCGGCTTGGGACTTCATCTCCTGTTTATTTCCCCCACCCATCACCTTGAAACAGAGTTTGTCCATCACCGGCAGCGCGCCGCACTGCTCGGCCCAGCCGCGAAGAATGCGCTCGTCGCTTTCGCCCTCAACGTAAACCATGTACGGCGCGCCAACCAGGCGGGCGATGTCTTCGTTCGACACATCGGACATCGCCCGAAGGACGTCTGGCGTTGATTCGATACGCGTCGGCACCTGCTTGAGAAGTGACACGATTTGCCGGGCATCCACGCCTTTGGCGAATTCTTCCGCATGGGTGGCGATCAGGAATTGCACGCTTTTTTCAGCGGATTTTTTCTTGAAGTAATCCAGCAACTCCCGTTGTAAATTGACGTGCAGATGCGCATCGGGCTCGTCCAGCAATATCGTGGTCGGCTGGTAGCCGTACAAAAAAGCCAGCAGTGTCATGGTTTGATGAAAACCACTGCCCCCGGAAATCAGGTCGTAGGTCTTGCCGTTCTGCTTGTATTCCACGCCGATGTACACATCCTTGGCCGAGTCGTATTGCGGGGGAATCAAATCCACTGAAAACCAGCGCTTCACCACGCTGGCGAGCTCGGTCCAGTCGGCTGGTACTAACGGGCGTTTGGTGCGCTTTGACTGTTCGAGGGCATCTTCATCTTCGGTAGGCGGGCGCCACACCTGCAGTAGCAAATTACGCAGCACACTGCCCGGCTGGCCCTTGCCGACCTGTTGCCGGATGGGCGCTTTGTCCAACCATTTCTCCGCTGGCTCCAGCCCGGAAAAAGGCGGAACATAGGCAATGCGGGGCAGTTTTCCCTTTTCTTCGCAGTCCCTGAACGCTTTCCAGCCGCCGGCCGGAATGGCATACATCGTTTGCGGCGAGTGGTAACGAAGCTCCACCCCAAACGTCTGGGGTATGCCGCCTAGCGCGCTCCACTCCAGCAAAATTTCAATCAAAATGAACTTTTGCTTTTTAGCCCCGGTCTCGTCCGTCGGGTAAGCACGATCCGTGCGGTCTTTCCACAACAAGTTGAATTCTGGCACCGGCAAGGCCGTGAAGTTGGGCAACACGATCTGAATGCCCGTGCTTCCGCTGCGCTTGGCGCGGTGGAACTCGTCCATGCAGAATTGCCAGATCGCCAACGACTGCAACACTGTGCTTTTGCCACTGTTGTTGCGTCCGACCAGAAGGTCAAAATCGGTGAATTTGTAGATTTGCTCACCCACACTTTTAAAGTTGCGCAGGGTCAGTTGGGTAATCATTGGATAAATCCCCTTTCAATATCACTATAGGCATTCGAGGCCACTGCCTTGACCAGTTGGGCCTGCAGCGGGGAAGTGCCCAGAATATGGGCGAATTCGGTTTCGGTCAGGCCTCAGAGGTGGCGAACGAGGCCGTCGAGTTCGGGCGCGCAGGCGGGCGCTTTCGGTAGGGTCGGTGGTGCCGTATTGGGGTGGATTTATTCCTTCTCCCTTTCTTTCACCCTCTCCCTCTGGGAGAGGGCTGGGGTGATGGCTCCCCGATTCCAGGCCCACGGCTTGTGCAAGCTTATCGAACTCGGGCGTGGTGCAGCTCAGGCGGGCGGCGCGGCGCACTATGTAATCGGCAATGGCTTTGTAGGGTTGGCCTTCGCGGTTGCGCAGGTTGTGGCTTTCGTCAATCAACACCAAGCGGTAACGTTTGAGGTCGGGCAGTTTTTTAAGCACCTGCGAAATCGGCAGCACCATGCCGCGCAGGCCGTAGTGGGTGCGGTAGTGCTCCCACATGGGCTCCAGGTTTTTCGGGCAGATGATGAGGGTTTCATAGCCCATGTCGTCTTCAAACATGCGGGCCAGCGCAGTGGCCATGATGGTTTTGCTCAGCCCCACGCAGAAGTCTGAACGGGTGGACACCTTCAGGGTCGCCCGCAACGCGCAGAGCAAATCTTGTTCTATGTTGTCAAATATGCGGGCCATGAAGTAGAAGGAGATGGGGGTTTTTGGCGGGCTGACAGGGTGTCGGTGCATTGTGCCCGCAAGCCTTGGCGGCGCTGAGCCAGTGCTGCAGGTCTGGCATCTGGCAAAGCCATCATCCCCGCGTCACTTTTCCCGCCCTGCGCCATTTGCCCGGCGCGGGCAGGTTATTGCGCCCGGAACGCCCACCGCACAGGCGTAAACTTCTTCGCTGGAATGGCCTGGCATTCATTCCAGGGCCGTTCCGGCCAGCGCGCCATTGGCGAAGATTCCGTGATCACGAGTGACGAAATTTGCCGCTTCGGCGTCTGGCCCTGCGCGGCCTTCAGGTTCATGACAGGGACACCCCCTATAGTTCGCAAGCCAGCCTCACTACCCTACAAGCAACAGGAGCACCATGACAGCCGGAAAATCAAAAATCATCTACACGCTCACCGACGAGGCGCCGCTGCTGGCGACCTGGTCTTTTCTGCCCGTCGTGCGCGCCTTCACGGCGCCGGCCGGCATCGAAGTCGCCGAGAGCGACATCTCGGTCGCGGCGCGGGTGCTGGCCGAATTTCCCGAGTTCCTGACCGACGCGCAGAAAGTGCCCAACACGCTGGCCGAGCTGGGCCGCCTGACGCAGGACCCGGACACCAACATCATCAAGCTGCCCAACATCAGCGCCTCGCAGGGCCAGCTCATCGCCGCCATCAAGGAACTGCAGTCCAAGGGCTTCAATCTTCCCGACTACCCCGAAAGCCCCAAGAGCGACGAGGAAAAAGACATCCGCGCGCGTTATGCCCGCTGCATCGGCAGCGCCGTGAACCCGGTGCTGCGCGAAGGCAACTCGGACCGCCGCGCGCCCAAGGCCGTCAAGGAATACGCGCGCAAAAACCCGCATTCGATGGCCGACTGGAGCCAGGCGTCGCGCTCGCATGTCTCGCACATGCACCACGGCGATTTTTATCATGGCGAAAAGTCGCTGACGCTGGACAAGGCGCGCGACGTGAAGATGGAACTGCTCACCAAGAGCGGCAAGACCATCGTCCTGAAACCCAAGCTGTCGCTGCTGGCCGGCGAAATCATCGACTCCATGTTCATGAGCAAAAAAGCGCTGGAGGAGTTCTACGAAAAGGAAATCGACGACGCCTTCAAGACCGGCGTGATGTTCTCGCTGCACGTCAAGGCGACGATGATGAAGGTCTCGCACCCCATCGTGTTCGGCCACTGCGTGAAGATTTTCTACAAGGACGCCTTTGCCAAGCACGGCGCGCTGTTCGACGAGCTGGGCGTGAATGTCAACAACGGCATGGCCAACCTGTACGAGAAGATCGCCACCCTGCCGCAAAGCACGCAGGACGAGATCAAGCGTGACCTGCATGCCTGCCACGAGCACCGGCCCGAGCTGGCCATGGTCGATTCGGCCAAGGGCATCACCAATTTCCACTCGCCCAACGACATCATCGTCGATGCGTCCATGCCGGCAATGATCAGGAACGGCGGCAAGATGTGGGGCGCCGATGGCCGCCTGAAGGACGTCAAGGCCGTGATGCCTGAGTCGACTTTTGCGCGCATTTACCAGGAGATCATCAACTTCTGCAAATGGAACGGCAAGTTTGACCCCAGGACTATGGGCACCGTGCCGAACGTGGGCCTGATGGCGCAGCAGGCTGAGGAATACGGCTCGCACGACAAGACATTTGAGATTGCCGAAGGCGGGGTGGCCAATATCGTTGACCTCGCCACCGGCGAAGTGCTGCTGTCGCAAGACGTGGAAGCGGGCGACATCTGGCGCATGTGCCAGGTCAAGGACGCACCGATTCGCGACTGGGTCAAGCTGGCCGTGACGCGTGCGCGCAACTCGGGCATGCCGGCCGTGTTCTGGCTCGATCCGTACCGCCCGCATGAAAACGAGCTGATCAAGAAGGTGCAAACCTACCTGAAAGAGTACGACACCACGGGTCTGGATATCCAGATCATGAGCCAGGTGCGCGCCATGCGCTTCACGCTGGAGCGCGTGGCGCGCGGGCTGGACACCATCTCGGTGACCGGCAACATCCTGCGCGACTACCTGACCGACCTGTTCCCGATCATGGAACTGGGCACCAGCGCCAAAATGCTGTCCATCGTGCCCTTGATGGCGGGCGGCGGCATGTACGAGACCGGCGCCGGCGGCTCGGCGCCCAAGCATGTTCAGCAGCTGGTCGAAGAAAACCACCTGCGCTGGGATTCGCTGGGCGAATTTTTGGCGCTGGCCGTGTCGCTCGAAGACCTGGCGCTGAAAACCGGCAGCACCCAGGCCGGTTTGCTGGCCCGTACGCTGGACGCCGCCACCGGCAAGCTGCTGGATAACGACAAAGGCCCCAAGACCCGCACCGGCGAACTCGACAACCGGGGCAGTCATTTCTACCTGGCGATGTACTGGGCGCAGGCACTGGCCGAGCAGACCGAAGACGCGGCTTTGCAGGCGCAGTTCGCGCCGCTGGCCAAATCGCTGGCCGAAAGCGAAGCCCAAATCGTCGCCGAGATGCAAGACGTGCAGGGCCAGCCAGCCGACATCGGTGGCTACTACCTGCTGGATGCGGCAAAAGTCAAGGCCGTGATGCGCCCGAGCGCCACCTTCAACGCGGCGCTGGCGTCTGTGGGCGCTTGATGCACTTTGGTGGATGCAATTTGCTATGAATTAAATAGCTGCTTGCGCCCACTGAATAAGCGCTAGAAGCCTGTTTTGCTTAAAAAACTGAAAACGGTACCTGCGGGTGCCGTTTTTCATTTCCGCCCGGCATGAAAGCGCCTTGATGCGCCTTGATACAGGCTGCGGCGCCTGCCCGCCTAGCTACGCTGGCGCTTGCCGCGACAATAGCGCCCATGATTTCCCGCTTTTTTCGCCTCGCCCTGGTGCTGGGCCTGCTCTCGGCCATCGGCCCTTTTGCCATTGACATGTACTTGCCCGCCTTGCCCACCATCGGTGCCAGCCTGGGCGCTGACATTGGTTCGGTGCAGATGAGTCTGACGGCTTTTTTCATCGCGCTGGGCCTGGGCCAGCTGTTTTACGGCCCGCTGTCAGACAGCATGGGGCGCAAGCCGCCGCTGTACTTGGGTCTGGGCCTGTTTGCGCTGGCCAGCGTGGGCTGCGCACTGGCTGGCGACATTCACACCTTGATTGGCCTGCGCTTTTTGCAGGGCTTGGGCGCAGCGTCCAGCACGGTGATTCCGCGCGCCGTGGTGCGCGATTTGCACACCGGCCACGAGGCGGCGCGGCTGATGTCGCTGTTGATGCTGGTGTTCAGCATTTCGCCCATTTTGGCGCCGCTGGTGGGCAGCGTGGTGATTGCCTGGAGCAGCTGGCGCGGCGTGTTCTGGGCTGTCATGCTGGCGGCGCTGGTCGGGCTGGCGCTGACCGGCGGCATGCTGAAAGAAACCCGGCCCGCCAGCGAACGCGCCCACAGCAGCCTGGGCAGCGCCTTGCGCGGCTACGCGGTGCTGCTGCGCGACACGCATTACCTCGGGCTGGTGATGATTGGCGGCACGGCGATGGGCGGGTTTTTTACCTATCTGGCCAACTCGTCCTTCGTGCTGATGGGCCACTACGGCTTGAGCTCGACGCAGTACAGCCTGGCTTTTGGCCTCAATGCGGTGGCCTTTATCGGCGCGGCGCAGTTCAATGGCGCACTGGGCAAGCGCTTTGGCTTGGTGCCGGTGGTTAAAAAAGCCGTCAGCGCGTGTCTGGTGGTGATGCTGGCGTTGCTGGCCCACTATCTGTTTGGCGGCGACCGGCTGGGCGTGTTGATTGGCCTGTATTTTGTCGCCAGCGCGCTGATGGGCATGGTGATTCCGACCACCTCGGTGCTGGCGCTGGAAGAACACGGCGCGATTGCCGGCACGGCGTCGGCGCTGCTGGGCACGCTGCAAATGCTGACCGGCGCGGTGATGATGGGCCTGGTCGGGCTGTTTGCCGACGGCACGCCGCTGCCGATGGTGATCGGCATGAGCAGCGGCGTGTTGATGGCCTTTACGCTGACCTGGCTGACGCTGGGCGGCCGCCGCCGGGCCGCCGGTCTGCTCAACTCCTGATGCTGGCGGTGGTTGCGAGGCAGATGGGCAGTTGCTATGAATTAAATAGCTGTGAGCGCCCGTTCAACATGCGCCAGAAGCCAATTTGATGATAAAAACAACGGCGCGCAAGCCGGGCAGGCCGGTTTTTTTATGGACAATAGGCCGCAGCCGCGCAGCGACCCTGATGCGCCACGGCATGGCCCCTCCAACCGTCTTTTTCGTGCAGCTACTGACGCTTTCTGGCGTTAAAAGCGCTTGCCGGTGGCAACGCTGGCGGGCCGGCAATGACTTTGGGTGGCCAGCGCCAGAATTTTTACCTTCTTTTATTTCAGGTCCGGCGTTAGTGCGGACACTCAGGAGCCCTTGATGAATGACCCGACCCCTTCCTTTTTTAAACGCGTTTCGCTGGCCTTCGGCTCTTTTTTCAGCACGCTGTCCAACCCCGGCTACGCGGCCCGTGTGCAGGACTTGCGCGATCACGGCGACCTGGACGCAGCCTCCGCACCCGCTACCACGCCAGCGCCAGCGCCCGTCACCGTAGTCCCGCTGAAAGAGGCGAGTCCCGACGCCGCCCTGCAACTGCTGGCTTTGCTGCAGCGCGATGCACGCCTGATCGACTTCACGCAAGAAAGCCTGAGCGGCTATTCGGACGCTGACATTGGCGCGGCGTCGCGGCTGGTGCATGAAGGTTGCGCCAAGGTGCTGCGCGAGCATTTCACGCTGGAGCCGGTGCGGATTGAAGCCGAAGGCAGCCGCCTGACGCTGGCGGAAGGCTTTGACGCCCGCGCCATTCGCCTGACCGGCAACGTGGTTGGCCAGGCACCGTTTGTGGGGGCCTTGAGCCACCGGGGCTGGCGCGCCACCGACGTGCGCCTGCCGCAATTGACCGAGCAGCACGACGCCACCGTGCTGGCCCAGGCGGAGGTCGAACTGTGAACGCCGCCACCGCCGCCACCGCCAAAAACACCGCCAACGCCAAAACCATGAACACACCCCAATTTTCTATCGGCATCGATCTGGGCACCACCCACTGTGCGCTGGCGTATGTCGATATTGCCGCCAGCGACGGCGAAAAAACCAGCTACGGCGTGCTCGACATCCCGCAGTTGACCGCCCCCGGTGCGCTTGAAAACCTGCCGCTGCTGCCGTCCTTTTTGTACCTGCCGCACGAAAGCGAGCTGGCTGCCGGCGATTTGGCGCTGCCCTGGACGGACAAGCAGGACTTTGCCGTCGGTGAGCTGGCCCGCACACGCGGCGCGCAAACGCCGATTCGTCTGGTGTCCAGCGCCAAAAGCTGGCTGTGCCACCCCGGCGTCGACCGCCGCGCGGCCATTTTGCCCAACGATGCGCCGCCCGAAGTGGCGCGTGTCTCGCCACTGGAAGCCTCGACCCGTTACCTCACGCATCTGCGGCAGGCCTGGGACGCGGCCCACCCCGAAGCCCCGTTTGACCAGCAGGACGTGACCGTCACGATTCCGGCGTCGTTCGACCCGGCCGCACGTGAATTGACCGCCGAAGCCGCGCGCGCCGCCGGTTACCAGCACCTGACGCTGCTCGAAGAACCGCAGGCCGCGCTGTACCACTGGATTCAGGGCAGCGCCGGCCGCTGGCGCAAGGATGTCACGCCCGGCGACATTATTTTGGTGGTGGACGTGGGCGGCGGCACCAGTGACTTTTCACTGATTGCGGTGCTGGAGCGCGAAGGCAACCTGGAGCTGCACCGCGTCGCCGTGGGCGACCACATCTTGCTGGGCGGCGACAACATGGACCTGACGCTGGCGCATGTCGTGGCCCGCAAGCTGGCCGCTGAAGGCAAGACGCTGGATCCGTGGCAAATGCGCGCGCTCACGCATGCCTGCCGCAGCGCCAAAGAAAGCCTGCTGAGCGATGCCAGCCTGGACGTGCAGCCCATCGTGGTCGCCAGCCGGGGCACCAAACTGATTGGCGGCTCGGTGCGCACCGAACTCACGCAGACGGAAGTGCGCGCCACCTTGCTCGACGGTTTTTTCCCCGTGGTAGACGCCGCAGCCCGGCCCGCCATACGCACCCGTGGCGGCCTGACGCAGCTGGGCCTGCCGTATGCGCAGGACGCTGGCGTGACGCGGCATTTGGCAGCATTGCTCGGGCGCCAGGCGGGGGCAACGGCCGAACTCGAAGGCTTCGCCGGAAAAATCGATGCCGACGCCAGCTTTTTGCATCCGACGGCGGTGCTGTTTAACGGCGGTGTGTTCAAGTCCGGCATCCTGACCGAGCGCATGCTGGCCACGCTGAACGGCTGGCTGGGCGCTGAAGAGGCCCAAGCTGCCCGCATGCTGACCGGTGCCGACATGGACTTGGCGGTGGCGCGCGGCGCGGCCTATTACGGCTATGTGCGGCGCGGCCAGGGTGTGCGCATTCGTGGCGGCACGGCGCGTGCCTACTACGTGGCGGTGGAATCGTCGATGCCCGCCATTCCCGGCATGGAGCCGCCGGTGCAGGCCTTGTGCATTGCGCCTTTTGGCATGGAAGAAGGCATTGAAGCCGACCTGCAAACGCAGGAATTTGGCCTGGTCGTGGGCGAGCCGGTGTTTTTGCGCTTCATGGGCTCGTCGGTACGCCGGCAAGACACGCTGGGCAACCTGCTTGATTTCTGGCCCGCCGACGAGTTGCAGGAACTCGGCGAAATCCAGGTCACGCTGCCCGCCGAAGGCCGGCAAATTGGCGAAGTGGTGCAGGTCAGGCTGCGCGCTGTGGCCACCGAAACCGGCACGCTGGAACTGACCGCCGTGGCCACCCAGGGCGGCGAACGCTGGAAGGTGGAGTTTGACGTGCGCGGCGTCAGCCAGTAAACAGACCTCCGAAGAAACCGGGAAACCATCTTTTGACACGCCACTACATCGTTGGCATTGACCTGGGCACCACCCACACAGTGGTGGCCTATGCGCCAGTGTCGGCGGCGCAGGACGGGCAGGGCGACATTCGGCTGTTTGACATGGCGCAAACGGTTGCGCCGGGCGAAGTCTCCGCCTTGCCGTTGTTGCCTTCGGTGCGTTACCACGCGGCGGCGGGTGAACTGGCGGCGGGCGCGCTGCAATTGCCCTGGCCTGCGCAGGCAGATGCCGTGGCAACGCCGGTCGTCATCGGGCAATGGGCGCGCAAGCTGGGCGCGCAAGTGCCGGGTCGGCTGGTAACCAGCGCCAAAAGCTGGTTGTCGCATGCCGCCGTGGATCGGCTGGTACCCATCTTGCCGTGGGGCGCGCCGGACGATGTGCCCAAGGTGTCGCCGGTCGAGGCCAGCGCCAGTTATTTGCGCCATGTGCGCGCCGCCTGGAACCAGCGTTTTTCGGCCAGTCCGCTGGAGCAGCAAGACCTGGTGCTGACCGTACCGGCGTCTTTTGACGAAGGCGCGCGCGCGCTGACCCTGCGCGCCGCGCGCGAGGCCGGTTTGCCTACCTTGCGCTTGCTGGAAGAGCCGCAGGCGGCGTTCTACGACTGGCTGCTGCGCCACCGCAGCACGCTGGCCGAAGCGCTGGCGCAAACCCGGCGCGTGCTGGTGTGTGACGTGGGCGGCGGCACGACGGACTTGAGCCTGATTGAGGTCGACCTGGTGGATGGCCAGCCCGGGCTGACCCGCATCGGTGTGGGTAACCACCTGATGCTGGGCGGCGACAACATGGACTTGGCGCTGGCGCATCTGCTTGAAGCGCGCCTGGCCGCCGGCGCGTCCCCGGCACCGCCTTTGTCGGCCAGCCGTCTGGCGCAACTGATGGATCGCTGCCGCGTCGCCAAAGAGCAACTGCTGGCCGCTGATGCGCCTGAACAGACGACCGTGACGTTGCTCGGCGGCGGCTCCAAACTGATCGGCGGTAGCCGCTCGGTGACACTGACGCGCCACGAGGTTGAACAACTCATCGTGGACGGTTTTTTCCCGCAGGTGGACGCTGACGCGCAAACGCTGCAGGCGCGCAGCGGCATCGTGGCGTTTGGGCTGCCGTACGCGCGCGATGCCGCCATCACCCGCCACATTGCCGAATTTTTGCGCCAGCACGGCCCGAGCCTGCCCGACGCGCTGCTGCTCAACGGCGGCGTGTTTCGTGCTGATGCGTTGGTGCAGCGGCTGACGCAGACGCTGAATAAGTGGCGCGGCGAACCCATCCGCCTGCTGCACAACGACAACCCGGACGTGGCCGTGGCGCGTGGGGCGGTGGCCTATGCGCTGGCGCAGCAGGGGCTGGCCCCGCGCATTGGCGGCGGCTCGGCACGCAGCTACTTTTTACGGCTCAATGATGCGCGGGACGCCAAAGACAAGTCGAGCGCGCGCGGCATCTGCATCTTGCCGCGCGGCAGCGAGCCGGGCCAGGAAATTCTGCTTGGCGGCCAGCGGTTTGCCCTGCGCGTCGGCCAGCCGGTGCGCTTCCAGCTGTTCAGCGCGGTGGCTGATGCGGCGGGTCAGGCACCGGCCCGGCTGGGTGAACTGGTGGCGTTGAATAGCCACGATTTTGTGCAACTGCCGCCCATCGTGATGGTGCTGCAGGCCGCGCCCGACGGGGCCGTCACAACTTCCACCGCCAGTCAAAAAACAACCGCCCGGCAAGACATTGCCGTGCAGCTTGCCACCGCCCTCACCGAAGTCGGTACGCTGGAGATGCATTGCGTCAGCGAAGACGATACCAGCCAGCGCTGGTTACTGGCGTTTGACTTGCGCCAGTCGCAAGCCGGCGGTGATTCGGCGGGCGGCGACACGCCTGAAGACCGGCGACAAGCGGGCCGTATCGCCGAAGCCATCGGCCAGATCGACCGTATTTTCGGCACCAACAAGCAGCAGGTCAGCAGCAAGGACGTGACGCAACTGCGTGCGCAACTGGAGCGTTTGCTCGGTGACCGGGCGACCTGGACGACGCCGGTGCTGCGCCAGTTGTTTGATGCCTTGATGCTGCGCGCGCGCGGCCGGCGGCGCAGCGCCGCGCATGAACGCGCTTGGTTCAACCTGGCTGGTTTCAGTTTGCGGCCCGGTTTTGGCGATGCGCTGGACGGCTGGCGCATTGAGCAGCTCTGGCATCTGTTTGCGCTGGGCGTGCAGCATGTCAATGACAAGCAGGTGGGCGCCGAATGGTGGACGCTGTGGCGGCGCGTGTCGGGCGGGCTGGACGTTGCCGGGCAGTTGCGCCTGCTCGATGACTTTGCCTTCAACCTGCAAATCAGCGAGATGAATGACGACGAAAGCGGCGCGGGCGTGGACGAAAGCGCCGCCAGGCCGGTCACGGGCAGCCCGGGCGACATGCTGCGGCTGGGCGCGTCACTGGAGCGGATTCCGGCGGCCTATAAAACCGAAATCGGCCAGTGGCTGCTGGACCGGCTGCAAAAATCTCTGGCCAGAGGCGCGGCTCAGGACAGCACCGTCGACGACAGCATTTACCTGTGGGCGCTGGGGCGCATCGGCGCGCGCCAGCCTTTTCATGGCAGCTCGCATGACGCGGTGCCGGCGGACGTGGCGGCCTCGTGGACAACTAGCCTGTTGGCGCTCGACTGGAAGCGGCTGGAAGCGGCTGCGTTTGCCGCCGTCAACCTGGCGCGTGTGACGGATGACCGGGCCAGGGATTTGCCGCTGGCGTTGCGCGAACAGGTCATCGCGCGGCTGCAGGCTGTTCACGCGCCGTCGGTCTGGACAGACATGGTGCGTGAAAACGTGGCGCTGGACGAGGCGACGCAAAGCCGCATGCTGGGCGAAGCGCTGCCGCCGGGCTTGAAGTTGATGGCTTGAACCGCACGAAATCCGACATGCCCGACATGCCCGATGACCCGCAATTTGACGGCTTTCCGTCGCTGCAGTTCGCCAAGCCCTTTGTGCTGATCGACGGCGCGTTACGGTCGCTGCACTTCACGCAGGGCGAGTTGCAAAGCCGCATGCAACTGCACAGTCCGTGGCGGCTGGCGGTGGACTACACGCGCACCATGATGGGGTTTTTGCTGTTCAATCCGGCACCGGCGCGCATTGGCATGATCGGGCTGGGCGGCGGCTCCATCGCCAAATTTTGTCACCGGTTTTTGCCTGTCAGCCACATGACGGTGCTTGAAATCAACCCCTACGTGCTGGCGCTGCGCCATGAATTCCAGGTGCCCGACGACGACGCAAGATTCCAGGTGATTGCGGGCGATGGCGCGCTGTACCTGCACACCCAAGCGCCGCACTATGACGTGCTGCTGGTTGATGGTTTTGACCAGGACGGCCAGCCTGCCGCGCTGTGTAGCCAGCCGTTTTATGACGACTGCCTGGCCGCGCTGCCGGAGGGCGGCCTGCTGGTGGTGAACCTGCATTACGACCATCCTGATTACCCGGTGCTGGTCGAGCGCATCCGCCGCACTTTCAATGGGCATGCCGTCGAAGTCATGACGCAGGAAAATACCAACAGCATTGTGTTCGCCCGAAAAGGCCAGGCCATTTCACCGCGCGACCTGAACCTGCGCAGCAGCCTGGCCGGCTTGGCGGCGGCGGCGCGCAGCGAACTGAGGGCCGAGCTGGCGCGCATGCTCTGGGCGATGCAAAGTCTGGCCCCGGACGAGGGCGACTAGGCAGCACGTCATGGCGAGCGCAGTAATCCAGGCCCCGCTTACGGCACGATGGATCAAGCGCAATTTGGGGTTTTGTCTGACGTGCAAGTCGGGCGCATGCAGGCAGACTGGCAGATCAAGGCGTTTAAGCCTCCTCTTTCAACCTACCCGAAAGCCACACATGACTGAAAAAACCGCATCCGTTCATTGGGAAGGCCAAGGCAAAAAAGGCCAGGGCCAGATCAGCACCGAAACCGCCGCACTCAAGGCCTATCCGTACGGATTTGGCAGCCGCTTTGAAGACGACCGGCGCGGCACCAACCCCGAAGAATTGCTGGGCGCAGCGCATGCCGCCTGCTTCACGATGGCGTTTTCGTTTGCCTGCGACAAGGCCGGTTTTGCGACCACCTCGGTTGATACGCAAGCCAAAGTGCGCCTGGCAACCGAAGGCGATGGATTTGTGATTGACCGCATTGCGCTGACGCTCAAAGCCGTGGTGCCCGGCATCGACGAAGCCCGTTTTCAGGAAATTGCAGAAGAAGCCAAAAAAGGCTGCCCGCTGTCCAAGGCGCTGGCCAGCGTGCCCGAAATCACGCTGGCGGCCACGCTGGGCCAGTAAAGGTTAAAGCGCATGCAAGCCAAAACCAACTTTTCCTTTGAAGTGCAGTACGCGGCGCATTCGGACAGTACACAGCCCGAGCGCAACGCACTGATGGGTTCGCTCGATACCACGCTGCAGCAACTGCTGGCGGGAAAAGACAGCGAAGCGCAGGTGGCCGTCAGCGACAGCCACAAGGGCAGCGGCCACAAGATTGTCGAGCTGACCACCACACTGCAGGATGCGCAGATTGCCGAGATCCTGCAGGCCTTTTCCGCTGAGCATGGCGTGACGGTATCAGCGGTTGAGTAAACCGCTGCGCCAGCGATTCAATTCGCCGGTGTCACTTTGCTATTAACCGGTTAGTTGGCTGACTCGCCAGCAATTCCACCAGCCGCTGCAGTGCATGCAGCACGGTAGCTTGGCGCACCGCCGCGCGGTCGCCGTCAAAGTGGCACCTCTCACTGATCACACCCGCTGGCGTAGCCCATGCCAGCCACACCGTACCCACCGGTTTTTCTGCGCTGCCGCCGCTGGGGCCTGCCACGCCAGTGACCGCCACAGCAGCTTGAGCGAGTGAATGCGTAACAGCGCCTTGCGCCATGGCACGCGCCACTTCTTCGCTGACCGCGCCATGACGGCCAATGAGTTCAGCCGGCACACCCAGCATGTCGGTTTTGGCTTCATTCGAGTAGGTGACAAAGCCCCGGTCAAACCAGACGCTGGAGCCGGGCAGGTCGGTGCAGGCGGCTGCGATCATGCCGCCGGTGCAGCTTTCAGCGGTGGACATCCGCCAGCCATTTTTTTGCAAGATAGCAGCCAAACTGGCCGTTAGCGCAATCAGGCCGGGCGCGGGCAGCTCTTGTTTTAATAGCGAATTGCTCATGCAAAAAACCGCCACAGCGCAATCACCAGCAGCGTGCAACCAGCGGCCACCAAGTCGTCAAACATGATGCCAAAACCGGCCCATGTCCAGGCGTGCCGGTCCGTTGCCGGGTCCACGCCGTGCGACAACTGGTCGGCCCAGCGCACCGGGCCGGGTTTGGCAGCATCGAAATAGCGGAACAGGCCAAAGGCAATCGCTTGCCCCAACAGGCCGGTCGGCATGACCAGCCACAGCACCGCCCAGAAAGCGACAATTTCGTCCCAGACAATGCTGCCCGGATCGAGCACGCGCATGTTGCGCGCCGTCACGGTACACACCCACCAGCCGAGCGGAATCGACACCGCAATCAGCCAGCCGATATCTGCCGGCGACAGCCAGCGCTGCAGCACCAGAAACGACAGCCACGCCCACAGCGTGCCGGCAGTTCCGGGCGCAACCGGGCTCAAGCCCGAGCCAAAACCCAGCGCCATGAAATGCGCCGGATGCGCCAGCATGAATTTGGCCGTGGGGCGGAGAGGGGCGGCCGGGGCAGGCGAAGCCGGCAAGGAAAGATCGTTCATACGCAGGCTTCAGTGAGTCAGGCAAAGTGGTCAAAGGATGAATAGTGGCCGCTCAAGCGCTGGCCCTGCGCATCGACCAGCCGCAGACCGGGTTCGGCATCGATGCGGCCAATACGCGTGACGGGTGTCTCTGCCAGCCGCGCGGCGGCCAGCACGGCTTGCCGGGCCGCTGGCGGGGCGGTAAATGCCAATTCGTAGTCGTCGCCGCCGGCCAACACGCATTCCAGCTGCTTTTTTAAGGAAATAAGGCCTGTTGCGCACGCTGGATAGGCGCAAGCAGCTATTAATTGCATAGCAATCGAGGTGTCCAGCGTGGCGCCAACGCCCGAGGCTTTCAAGATGTGGCCCAGGTCGCCGAGCAGGCCGTCGCTCAGGTCGAGCGCAGCCGACGCCACACCGCGCAGCGCCTGGCCCAGCGCGACGCGGGGCGTGGGTTGCTCCAGCCGCACGCGGGCTTGTGCCAGCAGGTCGGCCGGCAAAACCAGCGTGCCGCGCAGGGCATCAAGCGCCAGCCGCGCATCGCCCAGCGTGCCGCTGACGTAGACATCGTCACCCGGCCGGGCGCCCGAGCGCAGCAGCGCCTGGCTTTTGCCGTTGACCACGGGCACTTCGCCAAACACGGTGATGCAGATGTTGAGCGGCCCCTGCGTGGTGTCGCCGCCGACCAGCTCGCAGCCGTGCGCATCGGCCAGCGCCAGCAGCCCTTGCGAAAAGCCTTGTAGCCACGTTTCGTTGACATCGGGCAGCGCCAGCGCCAGCGTGAAGGCCAGCGGCGTCGCACCGCAGGCGGCCAGGTCGCTCAGGTTGACGGCCAGCGCCTTGTGGCCGAGCGCAAAAGGATCGGCACTGGCAAAAAAATGCCGGCCTTCGACCAGCATGTCGCTGGAAATCGCCAGCTGCGTTCCTGGCGCGGGCTGGAGTAGCGCGCAGTCGTCGCCCACGCCCAGCACGGCGCGCGGCGTAGGGCGCGTGAAGTAACGCGCAATCAAGTCAAATTCACCCATGGCGGCAAGCATACAGGCAGGGCTTGAACAACGGCGCGCGGGCGGGCGCTACCGGGTTTCTAACGCATAAAAAGGCCTTTTTCAGCAAAAAGAAACATTTTGTAAAAATCATTAAAATTCCCGCAAATGAATCCAGCCGTGGACGCCATGTCACCCAAGACCAACCGAGCAGAGCGATACGAATATGCCCATCTACCGACGCACACCCGCAGGCAATGAAGCCGTTCTGAACAGCAAGGGCGATTTGCCACGCAAACTGCGCAGCTTGTTGATGGTCGTGAACGGCAACACCCCGCTGAGCGTTTATCGCGAAACTTTGTCGTCGTTCGGCGATGTGGCCGCCCTGATGCGCGCGCTGGAGGCGCAAGGTCTGGTCGAGCAGGTCATGGCGCCGCCCGATAGTGCGGCCAGTATCGGCAACGTGCCTGCCGCGCCGCGTAGTGCGCCAGGTTTTGTCTCCCCGCCTGCTGCATGGACACCGGCTGCTGGCCCAAGCGCTTCGGGGGCCTCGCCGGCGACATTGACGGACGATCTTGCGGCTTGGGCCAGTTTTGGCGATGAGTTGTCGACGGCAGGGTTGGCGCCAGCCGGTAACGCCGCGTTTGGCAATGCCGCTTATCAGTTGCGCAAGGCGCTGCTGCTGGTGAGTGACTTCGTGGCGGTGCATCTGCCCGAGCAGTCGCTGGAAATTGTGCTGGCATTCGAGACGCTGGGTTCGGCAGAGCAGGTTATTGGCAGTCTTGACGGCTACGAGGCACTGGTCGCGCCGCTGGGCGAGCCGGCCCGGCGGCACCTGGCCGAACTGCGCCAGACGCTGACAACGCCCTGACGCCTGCAATGTCCGTGCGCACGGACGACAAGGTTTTCATTTTTTACCAAGGATTTTTTCATGTTGATTCGCCTCCTTTACGCCAGTACTGCTCAAGAGAGCGTTGACCTCAACGAGTTCAAGCGCATTTTGTTGCAGGCCCAAACCAACAACGACCAGCGCGATCTGACCGGCATGCTGGCTTTCAACAGCAAGCTGTTTTTGCAGGCGCTTGAAGGCGCGCGCGATCAGGTCAACGAGCTGTATGCCAAGTTGCTGCGCGACCCGCGTCACCACACCGTGACTATCCTGAGCTGCAAGGAAATCGAGGAGCGCCATTGGGCCAGCTGGTCAATGGGTTTTGCCGCGCCCAACGCAGACAACCGGGCGTTGTTCCTGAAATATTCGCAGCAAAGCACCTTCAATCCTTACGTCATGAAGGCAGATGCCGCCGAGAAAATGCTGATGGAGCTGATGAATACCACGCTCGCGCTGAGCACGTCGGCGCCCGCCGCTGCGACTGCGGCTGCTGCATCGATGTCAGCCGCCGGCGCGCAGGGGCCAGCGACGGCCAATGGCGGCATTTTTGGGCGCTTTCTGAAGAAGTAACTTGCAGGCCGCTGCTGTATGCGGGGAAGCTTTTCGCCCGCCTGGGGGCAACTTACCCCGCGCAAACGCTTGCTGATTTGACAGCTTGCCCAGCCTTTTGACAAGCTGGGAAGTTACGACAATTCAAGGCGTCAAGGCGTCAAGGCGACTAAACGTAGTCCACGCCACCCCGGAAGCGGTCGGCGGCCTGACGGATGACTTCAGCCAGCAGGCGTTCTTCGCCCTGGCGCTCGCGCAGCCAGCGGGCGTCGTTGTCATTGTTCTCGACGCTGTTGCGCAGCAACTGGATGGACGCGCTGGCGCCGGTGCTGTGGGCATGGCGCTCGATCTGCGCCATCGTCATCAGGATGTGTTCGCGCAGCGGCATGTGTCCGCCCGTGGCCGGGTCAACATACACCGCGTCCAGCCCGAAACGGCAGGCTTGAAAACGGTTGTAGGTGTAGACCAGGTAGTCGTCTTCAGCGGGCATGAAGGGCTGGTCGTTCATGAACCACGACCCCAGCGCCTGCACGTAACCGGACAGCGCAGCGGCGCGCTCAATGGTCAGCGGCGTGTCGAAAACGCGGATTTCGATGGTGCCGAATTCGGGCTTGGGCCGGATGTCCCAATAAAAGTCCTTCATGCTTTTGACCACGCCGGTGTGCGCCATTTTGTTGAAGTACACCGTGAACTCGTCCCACGTCAGCGCAAACGGCGCGCGGCCCGACAGCGGAAACGCAAACACCGAGTTGAGCCGGGCCGAATCAAACGCCGTGTCTTGCCCCTGCACATACGGGCTGGACGCCGACAGGGCGATGAAGTGCGGAATGTAGCGTGACATGCGGTGCAGCGTGAGCAGCGCGGTGTCGGCGTCGGGGCAGCCGATGTGCACATGCTGGCCGAAGATGGTGAACTGCTTGGACAGGTAGCCGTACAGCTCGGACAGCTCGCGAAAGCGCGGCTTGTCGTAGATGCGGCGCTCGTGCCACTGCTGGAACGGGTGCGTGCCGCCGCCGACCACGGCAATGTTGAGCTTGTCGGCGCTCTTGACCAGTGCATCGCGGATCTGCGTGAGCTGGCCCAGCACTTCGGACGACGAATGGCAAACGCCGGTCGAAACCTCGATCATGCTCGACGTCATCTCGGGCACCACCGCGCCGGGCAGCGGGATCTTGGTCATCAGCCGCAGCATGTCCTCGGCGTAGGGCGCCAGGTCGTAGTCGTGGGTGTTGACGAGCTGCATTTCCAGCTCGACGCCCAGCGACAGGGCGGCTGATTTTTCGAAGTGTTCAAGACTCATGGACAGGTCCGGTTGAAGCGCCGCGCACCACGGGCGACCAGGGTTTGGAACATTCGCCGGCGCGGTAGAGGGCCACCGTGGCCAGCACGGCGCCCAGCATTTCCATCAGCAAGATGGCGGGCAGGGCAATAACGGCCACCTGGCCGCCGATAGACGCAGACGCGGCCACGTACTGCGACACCAGCAGCAATGCCACCGATGACATCGGCGACATGGTGCAGCCAACCCACAAGCCTTGCTTCCAGCTGGTGCCGCTGCCGATATTGCCCAGCGCCACGCCGGCCACCTTGGTCATCATGCGCACTACCACCAGCGCCACCACCAGGCTGGCGACCGGACGGCTCCAGTCGGCCTGCGCCGCCACCACCGACACCAGCACAAACATCAGCATCGTCAGCATCGACGACGCCGTGCCCATTTGCCGGGGCCAGGCCCACGGGCGCGGGTTGAGTTGCTTGAGCAGCATGCCGCCCAGCAACGCCGCCAGCGGCGCGGAGCCGCCGAAGTTGGACGCAATAGCGGCACCCGCTGCAATCAGGCTCAGCAGCAAGATAGCGGTGTTTTCGCTGGTCGGGCTCATCACCCGCAGCGCGGTGCGCAGCACCAGCGCCAGCACAGCGCCCACCACCACTGACATGCCCAGCACCACCAGCACCGGAAACAGTGAGTTCGACAGGGCGGTTTCGCCCCGTGGCAGCATGCCTGCCCTGGCGCTGCACAGCAGCAGGGCATACAGGGTGCTCAGGGTGGACAGCACCAGCGCGCGTTCCGTGACGGGGCCGGCGGCGCGCGTGTCAGTCACTACCCGGGACAGCACCGCTGGCGACGCGGCCATGGCCACCAGCGCCACCGATTCGGCCACCACGTCAGGCACGTCCATCAGGCGCAGCAGCCACTGCACGCCGAAAAATGTCAGCGCCGACTCTGCCAGGCTTTGCACCAGCACCATCGGGTTGTGGCGAAACCAGCGCAGCGGAATGCGCCCGCCGGCTTCAAACAGCACCACCGCCACGCCCAGTTCAAGCAGAAACAGGCCGGTGCCTTGCAGCGGCCAGATCGCGCCCGTGAAACCGGCCAGGCCCGCAAAAGCGCCCACGGCCGAATAGCCAATGACCTTGGGCAGGCCGCTGTAGCGATTGACAAGGTGGCCGGCCGCAGCGGCAATCGCCAGCAGGATCGACCACTGCACGGTCGGCAAGCCGGCCGAAGGCTTGATCCATTCGGCC
The DNA here is from genome assembly GCF_035984465.1 of Polaromonas sp. CG_9.5. Lineage (NCBI taxonomy): Bacteria > Pseudomonadati > Pseudomonadota > Betaproteobacteria > Burkholderiales > Comamonadaceae > Polaromonas > Polaromonas sp. CG_9.5. The sequence goes on along the minus strand of NZ_JAXCHR010000007.1, from coordinate 15,660 downwards.
CAGATGGCCATGATTTCATTCATAGGAAAAGGTCTCCACAGTAGGAGGTTGGGCGCTTTTCCTGCCAGGTGGGCAGGCAAGGCGTGATGCCCGACGGGATGCCCGGCCTTGAACAGGGCGGCAAGCAGACAGAAGACGCGTCGTTGCCCGAAGAACAACGAAATGATACGGATTCGCGGTTGGAGGAAAAAGTATTATGAATTACAAGGCCGAAAGCCTTGTATTCAGGCCGGGATGAAAAAGCTCAGGGGATGGCTGCGCCAGCGCGCCCAGATGGCGGCGCGGATGCGGGCACGGTCAGGCTTGCTGACGTTGTGTGCCTGCAGCGCCAGCCGGAAGGCAAAGTAAAAACTCACGCCCAGATTGAGCGCGCCAATCAGCGGAATCGAGGCCATGCTCCACCAGAGCGCAGCATGCCGAAAGGCGTCCAGCCCCAGCGAAGCCCCGGCTGCAGCGAGTTGCCCGGTCGAGAGCGTGACATGGCGCAGTTCAAGCTCAATGCCAAAAAAGCCGGTGAACGCCGGGATCAATCCGAGCATGAATCCCAGCGAGATGTTGGAGGCGAACCCTGAAATATGCAGGCGCATGAAAGCCGACCAGCGCGTCGCCCTTTCATTGCCCAGCACGGCAGTGATGCGCGGGTTGTGCTGCACCGCCGAGCCGATGTGGTGCAGCACAAACCAGTTTTCAAACCAGCCGGCAATCATGCTGGAGGTAAACAGCACGACGCCGGTGAAGGCTGCCCACACCAGCGTCGGGCCGAGCAGCGTGAGCGACTCCAGCACATGGTGCGCACTTTGCGCGCTGATCATCGGACGGCCCAGCGCCAGCGTGATCAGGACATTGACCAGCAGCACCGCCGGCACCACCATGACCACATTGCCCAACACCGCCGCCACCTGCGAGCGCACCAGATGCGTGACTTCATCGACAAAGTCTTCCAGCGTGGTGGGCGACTCGTCCGAGTCGATGTCTTTGAGCTTGGCGGCCATCGCTGGCGCGGTCATGGCCGGCTGCTTGGTGGCCAGCGTGAGATGCAGCAGCTGGATCAGCACAAACGAGCCTGCATAGGCGATGCTGGCCCAGAAGCCGCTCCAGAAGGCCGACAGGCCAATGCCCACGACCATGAATTTCAGCAGCGTCGTCAGGGCGGTGACAGCGCCGCCGCCCATCGCCATGCCCAGCATTTCGCGGTAATCAGCCCGGTTGCGGGTGATGTAGTGCTCGCCGGTTTGCGCGCTGCGCTCGGCCATCTTGGCCGACAGCAGCGTCGAGTTGCTGCTGATCAGCGCGCCAATGCTCTTGCTTTCCTGCGCCGTGGTCACGCGGCGCACCAGCAACTTGAGCGCCGCCATTGCCGGTTTGGGCGACAACAGGGCTTCGAGCAACTCGCGGTCACGCAGCATCCGGGCGCGCAGCTGGCGCAGCCGGAACACCATGCCGACGGAAATACCGTTTTCTTCCAGATGGGTGTAAATACTGTTCACCGCCTGCCGGCAGGCATCAAGCCGTTCGCGGTATTGCTGGATAGCCGCCTGCAGCGCCGCCTCATCGCGTACCGGCTGAAAAAACACCGTACGCAGCGCCTGCACATCGGCGGGCAGGGCGTGAAAGGCGCGTGCATGCGGGCTGGCCCGGTTCATGCGCAGACGCAATTCAGGCGCAAAGCCGGTGGCGCGGATTTGCGCGGTGCAGTAAGTCAGGGCATCCATCAGGCTGTAATGCCAGCGCCGCCTGTCGCGTGCCGGGTTGGCCGACAGCAGCGCCGTGAGCTGCGTGATTTGCGATTCTTCAAGCGCGCCCATCCACTGCGCATCAAAGCGTGTCGGCACCACCAGCGGAAACAGCTCTGCAGCGTCCTGGGTTTCGGGTGTGCCGGGCAGCAGCTTGCGGCGCAGCCGTTCAGCCAGTTCGCTGACAAAAGCGGTGCGCGGTGCAAAACCAAAGTCAGCCAGCAACGGGGTGATGTCAACCGTCTGGATCAGCGTTTCCCACCAGGCCTGCAGCCGGGTTTGCAGCTCGGGCTGCTTCTGAACCGCCTCCATAAACACCTGCACCCGGGCCACGGACGCCTGGACCGAGGTTTTGTCGCCGCGAATCCATTCAAAAAGCCTGATCAGCCAGACATGACGATCGGCCAGCTCAGCTGCCGGATCCAGCGCCTTGAGCAACCGGGGCAGATCCTTCATCGCAGGTCTAAATACAACGTCATCAGTGCAGCACGCGCCGGGACGTGCCGCCGCTACTCGTCGCTTCCAGGATGAACAGGGGAATCACCACCTCAAACCGCTCGCCGTCTTCAGCGACGAAAAAGTAGCTGCCGTGCATGGTTCCGCTGACGGTGCGCAGGCGCGAACCGCTGGTGTACTGGAACGACTCGCCGGGTTTGAGCAGCGGCTGCTGGCCCACCACGCCCAGGCCCTTGACCTCTTCGGTATGGCCGTTGGCGTCGCTGATGATCCAGTGCCGGGAAATCAGCTGGGCCGCAACCTCGCCGGTGTTGGTGACGGTGATGGTGTACGAAAAGCCGTAGATACCCTGCTCGGGCGCTGATTGCTCAGGCTGGAACTGGGGAGAAACTTCGCAGGAAAATTCATATTTGGACATGGCGGGCACTCGGTTGGCCCGCCATGTTAACCGGGCTGGCCTTGCGCTGACTTGGCCTGTCCTGTCATATTTGGGGCGGCTGACGCCACGCCCGCTTGCTGCGACAATCTTGCGCATGCCTAAAACCACGCCCACTTACCGGATTGCTCCGTCTCTTTTGTCCGCCGACTTTGCCCGCCTGGGCGAAGAGCTGAAAACCGTCATTGCCGCCGGCGCCGACTGGATTCACTTTGACGTGATGGACAACCATTACGTGCCCAACCTGACCTTCGGGCCGATGATTTGCCAGGCGCTCAAGCCCCATTGCCAACGCGCCGATGGCTCCGCCGTGCCGATTGATGTGCATTTGATGGTGCAGCCGGTTGACAGCCTGGCCGCCGCTTTTGCCGACGCCGGCGCCGACCTGATCAGCTTTCACCCCGAAGCCTCTGGCCACGTCCACCGCAGCGTGCAGGCCATCAAGGCCAAAGGCTGCAAGGCCGGTCTGGTCTTCAACCCGGCCACGCCGCTGGACGTGCTGGACTGGACGATTGACGACCTTGACCTGATCTTGATCATGAGCGTGAACCCCGGCTTTGGCGGCCAAAGCTTTATCGACTCGGCGCTGCGCAAGATCGAGCAGGCGCGCAAACGCATTGATGCCTCGGGCCGGGATATTCGCCTCGAAGTCGATGGAGGCATCAAAATTGACAATATCCGCCGCGTGGCCGATGCCGGCGCCGACACGTTTGTGGCGGGCAGCGCGATTTTTGGCAAGCCGGACTACCAGGCCGTGATCGATGCCATGCGGGTGGCACTGAAGGGCTGAAAACCTGGGGGGCGTCCAGCCCGGACGTTTTTGCGTTAAAGGGCAGGGGGCCGGACTGCGCCGTTACTGCGCATGCGGTCAAAGCTGCGCAGAACCATCACCACGCCGATGGCGGCGACCGGACCGGCCAGCGGGTGAAGGATGTAAGCCACCACCGGCGCGACCAGGAACAGGTGGCGAAGCCCCCAGCTGTAAAGAAGGCCGGCCCGCCGCACATAAGCCGAGCCGGTGGCAAACCAGTGCTGCCGGGACGCCGAGCCCACTGGCATAGCGCAAATGAAACTGGCATGGTTGTAGTAGCGAACGGCCATCGCCGAGCACACGAGGGAGGCGAAAAGCAGCACCATCAGCGTGAGTTCCAGAACCAGCCGCGGCGTCAAGGCCGGCCCACCTGCGCCGGCCTCGCCCAGGCTGGTCTGCAGCGCAGGGGCTGCCAGCGTGATGGTGCCCATCAGTCCCAGTACCGCCGTGGAGGCCGTCATGGTGGCCGACATGAGGGAGTTGCGCAAGGTCTGCACGGCAAGAATTTCCGAGCCAGGGTGTGCGGACACCGCCGCAAACCATTCTTCGCGAAGCGACGCATGCGCACTTCTGGCGAGTCGCAGCGGGTCATGACGCTGCGTCAGCATCAGCGCAACTTCATACGCAAGCAGCGTGAACAGGGTGACGAGGGCGGCGATCCAGTTGCTGGCGGCAGTCATGTGCAGGCCTTAGCGGGCAGACGATGGCTCATCTGGCTTGCGACGTTCCAGAACCTCAAACAGGCCCATGCCGGCCAGCATGGCCAGCACAAAGACCACGGCCTTGCCTTCGCCCATGCCCAGCACGACCAGTGCCGGCCCGGGGCAGAAACCGGCAATGCCCCAGCCCACACCGAACAGCACGCTGCCGATGACCAGCCGGCGGTCAATGTGGTGCGCTGTGGGCAGCTTAAAGGCCGCGCCCAACAGGGGTGCGGTGCGTCTGCGCGCCACGAAAAATGCGATGCTGGCCACGGCGACCGCCCCACCCATTACCAGACCCAGCGACGGATCCCAGTGCCCGAACAGGTCGAGAAACCCCAAGACCTTGGCCGGATTGGCCATGCCGGAGACGATCAAGCCGATGCCAAAGACAAGGCCGGCCAGCAAGGAAGTAAATGCAAGCATGGCGGCTCCTTAAATACTGAAGAAATGGCGAATCAGGAACACGGTGGCAAAGCCGGCCGCCATGAAGCTGGCGGTGGCGACCAGCGAGCGTGGCGACAGCCGCGACACGCCGCACACGCCGTGCCCGCTGGTGCAGCCCGAGCCGTAGCGCGTTCCCACGCCGACCAGCAGGCCAGCGGCGATAAGGGCCGCGTAATCGGCGTCAATCTGCGGCACTGGCAGCCCTGCAAACAGGCCATAAACCAGTGGTGCGCCGACCAGGCCCAGGATGAATGCCGCGCGCCAGGCGATGTCGCCCCTGACCGGCTTGAGCAGTCCGCCCAGTACGCCGCTGATGCCGGCAATGCGGCCATTGAGCAGCAGGAAAAGCGCGGCTGCCAGTCCGATCAATGCGCCGCCAGCCAGTGAAGACCAGGGCGTGAATTGGTTCCAGTCGATGTTCATGGTGTTTCCTTCGGACAGTAAAGGCGGTAGAGCACCGCCACGATCTCCAGCATCGCCGGGTCGGCCACACTGTAGTAAATGTTCTTGCCCTGGCGCCGGGTGTTCACCACGCCTTCGGTGCGCAACACGCCGAGCTGCTGCGACAGCGTCGGCTGGCGGATGCCCAGTTGCTCCTCCAGTTCGCTGACGCACATCTCGCCTTGCGACAGCTGGCACATCAGGATCAGGCGGTCTTCATTGGCCAGCAGCTTCAGTGCGGCCACCGCCTGCGCTGCGGCGCTGCGCAGGGTTTCGGTATCAATCACGGGGTGGGTGGAAGTCATCAAGGTGCTTGCAAGGTTTGAATTGACTTTATTTTATCAATAAATATAATATTAGTAAATACATTGAAAGCGCCTCATGACCCTTCAAGCCACCACCCAAGCCTTTTTCGATCCTGCCACCTGGACTGTCACCTATGTCGTCTGGGAGCGCGCCAGTCGCCATGCGGCGATCATTGATCCGGTGCTGGACTACGATTTCAAGTCTGGTCACACCCGCACGGAATCGGCCGACCGGGTGCTGGCTTACGTCGCTGAAAACAGCTTGAAAATTGACTGGATTCTTGAAACCCATGCCCATGCCGACCACCTGTCGGGCGCGCACTACCTCAAGGAGCGCATTGGCGGGCGCATTGCCATTGGCGAGCACATCCGCGAAGTACAGGCCACCTTCAGCCGGATTTTCAACTTTGAGCGCAGCTTTTTGCCCGACGGCAAGCAGTTTGACCATCTGTTCAGGGATGGCGAAACCTTCATGATCGGCGGCGTCGAGGTGACGGCGCTGCTTGTGCCGGGCCACACGCCGGCCGACATGGCTTACCGGGTCGGCGGCGCGGTGTTTGTCGGCGACACCCTGTTCATGCCCGACGTGGGCACCGCTCGCACCGATTTTCCGGGCGGCGATGCGCACCAGCTTTACCGCTCCATCCGGCGCATCCTGCAGTTACCGCCCGAGACGGTGGTGTATGTTTGCCACGACTATCCACCCCAGTCGCGTGCGCCGCAGTGGCAAACCACGGTGGCTGACCAGCGCGCGAATAACGTGCATGTGAAAGACGGCATTGGCGAAGACGCGTTCGTGGCGATGCGCACGGCCCGCGATGCAACGCTGGACATGCCGACGCTGATCCTGCCGGCGATTCAGGTCAATGTACGCGCCGGACAGATGCCGCCGGCTGACGACAACGGCATCGCCTACCTGCGCATTCCGCTCAATACCCTGCCGGTGCATCGCTGATGCCGGGCGGCGGCACAATGCAGCCCTCGTTTCAAAACCCCAATCTCTTGATGACCACACCTCTTCGCCTGAATTCCGGCCGCTACGACGCGGCGCTTGTCGATCTCGACGGCACGCTTGTCGATACCCTGGGCGACTTCGTGGCGGCGCTGCGGCTAATGCTGGCCGACGTGCTTCCGCCCGAGTACGCTGGCGTGACGCTCGATGCAGCCGATGTGGGCGCCAAGGTCGGCAAAGGCTCCGAGCATCTCGTGGAATCAGTGCTGAATCATGTGTTTACGCAAGCGGGACGGGCGCAAGCAGCTATCGATTCAGTAGCGTACTATGAGCGCGCCCAGGCCAGCTACCAGCGCCACTATGCGGCGATCAACGGCCAGCATGCGGCGCTGTATCCGGGCGTGCTCGAAGGCCTGAACAGGCTGCAAAAAAGCGGCTTGAGGCTTGTCTGCCTGACCAACAAGCCGCTGGCCTTCGCGCGCTCCCTGCTCAAGCTCAAAGGTCTGGACGGTTTTTTCTGTGAAGTCTTTGGCGGCGACTCGTTCGAACGCAAGAAGCCCGATCCGCTGCCGCTGCTCAAAACCTGCGAGTTTCTGGGCACGCTGCCGGCCCGCACCCTGATGATTGGCGACTCCAGCAACGACGCGCGGGCGGCGCGGGCAGCGGGCTGTCCGGTGCTGCTGGTGACCTACGGCTACAACCATGGCGAGCCGGTGCGTACGGTCGATGCCGACGGCTTTTTAGATTCGCTGGCCGAACTGTCCGAACGGCGCTGAGCGCCAGGCCAGCCGCCGCCGTGCATCAGGCCGCCTTGCCCAGCAGTTCGTCCTTGAGTTTCCAGTCGGCCGGCTTGGGGCCCAGCCAGATTCGCAGCATGGCGTTGTAGAACTCGACTTCCTTGACCGGTTCGCCCTGCGCTTTGCCCTTGATCGAAATCACCGTGCCGGTGCCGGGAACCCAGTCGATGATCAAGCTTTCGCCCGCAATCATTTTTTTCTGGTCGGAAAAAACCTGACTCATCTTGAGCAGGCCCGGGATCAGCCTGGACATTTCTGTTTTCGGCGCGTTTTCCTCGAACGCCTTGGTAAAGCTTTTGCCCAGTTCGTTGGAGTCAATATCGCGCAGGAGCGTGATGCTGATGCGTTTGGGGCCTGGAACCGCGTAGACCGATTCCGGTGTCGCTGCCTTATTGTCCAGATAAAGCGCTGCAACATAGACCTTGAAGATGGCCTTGTAGCGGATGCCCGCCCCGTTGAGTTGCAGCTTGGCGCCGCTCAGGTCGATCGGGTCGGCCAGCTTGACGCCCGAAACGTCAACCGGTGCCGCCAGAATGCTGACTGACAGCATCAAACCAGCCAAACCCGTCACGCAGCGCTTTGCAAGAATCATGAAATGTCTCCAGATAGGTGGTAAAGAGAACGGACGCTCTTTTTTGAAAAGTCATTTTGGGGCGTTAAACAACTTTTCCGCAAGAGGTGTTTGCGCTAGCAAAGAATGCTGTGTGGCCCGGGATATGTGATTTTTTTAACGCTGCGCGGGTTCAATCGGCACTTTGCTACACTTTGCGCAACATGTTCATTCAACGCATCGTTCAAACAGCTTGTGGTGGCCGGGGAGCCTGGCTTTGGCGTCCCTGTCCTGCCCGGCAGGCCTGAGGTATTCACAGCTTCGCTCATGGTTGTGAGCCCGTGTATTGCCCCACAGCCTGCTTCATCCCGAATCGATGCGCTCTCGCGCCACGCAAGAGCATCCCGGCCCCGGACTTCGGGGCGTTTTGAATGACAGAAGGCGGCGTTTTTTGACCCGCATCGTCTTCTGGTGAAGGACCCACTGTGATCACTGAACTCGAATTTAAAAGTCTCGCGGCGCAAGGCTACAACCGCATTCCGCTGATGCTCGAAGCCTTTGCCGACCTGGAGACCCCGCTGTCGCTCTACCTGAAGCTGGCCAATGCCAAAGACGGCGGAAAATTCAGCTTCTTGCTCGAATCGGTCGTCGGCGGCGAACGCTTCGGCCGCTACAGCTTTATCGGCCTGCCGGCGCGCACGCTGCTGCGCTCGTCGGGCTTTGGTCTTGATGCGCGGACGGAAGTCGTGACCGATGGCGAGGTGGTTGAAACCTCAAAGCTCAATCCGCTCGACTTCATCAGCGACTACCAAAAGCGTTTCAAGGTCGCGCTGCGGCCCGGCCTGCCGCGTTTTTGCGGGGGTTTGGCGGGTTACTTCGGCTACGACGCGGTGCGTTACATCGAGAAAAAGCTCGAAAATTCCTGCCCGCCCGACACGCTGGGCTGCCCCGACATTTTGCTGCTGCAATGCGAGGAACTGGCGGTGATCGACAACCTCTCGGGCAAGCTCTACCTGATCGTCTATGCCGATCCGGCCCGGCCGGAAGCGTTTGCCAATGCCAAGAAGCGCCTGCGCGAACTCAAGGAGCAGCTCAAGTATTCGGTCAGCGCACCCATCGTCAAGCCAAGCCAAGGCTACCCGGCCGAGCGCGAATTCGCCAAGGCCGACTACATCGCCGCCGTCGAGCGCGCCAAGCGGCTGATCGAAGGTGGCGACTTCATGCAGGTGCAGGTCGGCCAGCGCATCAGGAAGCGCTACACCGAGTCGCCGCTGTCGCTGTACCGCGCGCTGCGCTCGCTCAATCCGTCGCCCTACATGTACTACTACCACTTCGGCGACTTCCATGTGGTCGGCGCTTCGCCCGAGATCCTGGTGCGCCAGGAGCAGGTGGAAGAGGGGCAAAAGATCACCATCCGCCCGCTGGCCGGCACCCGGCCGCGCGCCTCGTCGCTGGAAGCCGACAAGGCCGCCGAGCACGAACTCATCAACGACCCGAAGGAGCGCGCCGAGCACGTCATGCTGATCGACCTGGCGCGCAACGACATCGGCCGCATCGCCAAGACCAGCACCGTGAAAGTGACCGAAGCCTTCGCCGTCGAGCGCTACAGCCATGTGATGCACATCGTCAGCAACGTCGAGGGCATCCTGAACGACGGCATGACCAGCATGGATGTGCTGCGTGCGACTTTTCCGGCCGGCACGCTGACCGGCGCGCCGAAAGTGCATGCGATGGAGCTGATCGACCAGCTGGAGCCGACCAAGCGCGGCCTGTATGGCGGCGCCTGCGGCTACCTGAGCTATGCCGGCGACATGGACGTGGCGATTGCCATCCGCACCGGCATCATCAAGGACGGCACGCTGTATGTGCAGGCGGCCGCTGGCGTGGTGGCCGATTCGGTGCCCGAACTCGAATGGAAAGAAACCGAAGCCAAGGCGCGCGCGCTGCTGCGCGCCAGCGAACTGGTTGAAGAAGGACTGGAGTGATCACCATGACGCTGATTCACACGGTGGAACATTGCGAAAGCATGGCCGATGTGCGGCGCAACATCGACGCGCTGGACGAGCGCATCGTGGCGCTGATCGCCGAGCGCAGCGGCTACGTCGCCCAGGCGGCGCGCATCAAGCAGGACGCACGCCAGGTGCACGACCAGGCGCGCATCGACTTCATCGTCGAGCGGGTCAAGGCCATGGCCAGCGAGCAGGGCGCGCCCGAAACCGTCATCGAGGCCACCTACCGCGCCATGATTGACGCATTCATCGAATTTGAGCGCGGCGAATTCAAGCGCCTGCACCAAGAGGACTGAGCCATGTCACGCATGAAACTTTTGATGATCGACAACTACGACAGCTTTACCTACAACATCGTCCAGTATTTTGGCGAGCTGGGCGCCGAGGTGGAAGTCTTTCGCAATGACGAAATCACGGTGGCCGACATCGCCGCCAAACTCGACGCGGGCCGGCTCGACCGGCTGGTGGTGTCGCCCGGACCGTGCTCGCCGGCCGAGGCGGGGATTTCGGTCGCGGCGATCCAGCACTTTGCCGGCAAGCTGCCGATCCTGGGCGTCTGCCTGGGCCATCAGGCCATCGGTGCGGCCTTTGGCGGCAAGATCATCCGGGCGCAGGAACTGATGCACGGCAAGACCAGCGTCATCACGACAACGCAGCAGGGCGTGTTTGCCGACCTGCCGGAACAGTTCACCGTGAACCGCTACCACTCGCTGGCGATTGAAAAATCGTCGTGCCCCGAGGTGCTGGAAGTCACGGCCTGGACCGACGACGGCGAGATCATGGGCGTTCGCCACAAAACGCTGCCGATCCAGGGCGTGCAGTTCCACCCGGAATCCATCCTGACCGAGCACGGCCATGCGATGCTGAAAAACTTTTTGGCGCAGCAGGCGTGATGATTGCTATCAAATCAATAGCTGCTTGTGCCCGTCCAATCTGCACAAGAGGCCTAAATGACTGAAAAAATGATTGATTTGCGCAGCGACACGGTCACGCAACCGACGCCGGCCATGCGTGACGCCATGCTGGCCGCTCCGCTGGGCGACGATGTGTTTGGCGGCGATCCGAGCGTCAACGCCTTGCAGGAAAAAATCGCGGGTCTGCTGGGCTTCGAGGCGGCGCTGTTCGTGCCCACCGGCACGCAAAGCAACCTGTGCGCCATCCTGGCCCACTGCCAGCGCGGCGACGAGTACATCGTCGGCCAGCAGGCGCATTGCTACCGCTGGGAAGGCGGCGGCGCAGCGGTGTTCGGCAGCGTGCAGCCGCAGCCGCTGAACCACCAGCCGGACGGCACGCTGGCCTTGGATGAGATCGAAGCGGCCATCAAGCCTGACGACGCGCATTTCGCCCGCACGCGGCTGCTGGCGCTGGAAAACACGCTGGGCGGCAAACTGCTGCCGTTTGACTATCTGCAGCAGGCGACGCAACTGGCCAAAGACCGGGGCCTGGTGCGGCATCTGGACGGCGCGCGGCTGTTTAATGCCGCCGTGGCGCAGGCGCTGCAAACCGGCAGCGATGCCTTCAGTGAAGCGCGGCGCATCGCCCAGTGTTTTGACAGCGTGTCGGTGTGCTTCAGCAAGGGGCTGGGCGCGCCGGTTGGCTCGGCGCTGTGCGGCTCGCGTGACTTCATTGCGCGCGCGCACCGCATCCGCAAGATGGCCGGCGGCGGCATGCGCCAGGCCGGCATGCTGGCGGCGGCGGCTTCTTACGCGCTGGATCACCACGTCGAGCGGCTGGCGCAAGACCATGCGCTGGCGCAGCGGCTGGCTGACGGGCTGGCCGGCATCGACGGCTTGCAGGTTGAAGCACCGCACACCAACATCGTGTTCGTCGACCTGACGGGCGAGGCCAAAGCCCGGTCTGCTGATTTGCTCAAGCATCTGGACGATAGCGGCATTCAGGCCACCGGCCTGTACCGCCTGCGTTTTGTCACGCATCTGGACGTTGATACTGCGGGCGTAGACCAGGCGGTGGCTGCCATCCGCCAATTCTTCAAGACCTGACGGTAATCAACCTTCACTACAAAAACACCCATGTCCAATCGTCCCAAAATTACCCCGCAAGAAGCGCTGCAGCGCACCATTGAACACCGCGAGATTTTTCACGACGAAATGCTGCACATCATGCGGCTGATCATGAGTGGCGAGATGTCGCCGGTGATGATGGCCGCATTGATCACCGGCCTGCGCGTCAAGAAGGAGACCATCGGCGAAATCACCGCCGCCGCGCAGGTGATGCGCGAGTTCTCGACCAAGGTGCATGTCGCCGACAAAACCCACTTGGTTGATATTGTCGGCACCGGCGGCGACGGCTCGCACACCTTCAACATCTCGACCTGCGCCATGTTTGTCGCGGCAGCAGCGGGTGCCAAGGTCAGCAAGCACGGCGGGCGCAGCGTCAGCAGCAGCTCGGGCAGCGCCGATGTGGTCGAGTCGCTGGGCATTGCACTGAACCTGTCGCCCGAAGCGATCGCCCGCTGCATTGAGCAAGTCGGGGTCGGCTTCATGTTTGCGCCGAACCACCATCCGGCGATGAAAAACGTCGCGCCGGTGCGCAAGGAACTCGGTATCCGGACCATCTTCAACATTCTGGGGCCGCTGACCAACCCGGCCAGCGCGCCGAATATTTTGATGGGCGTGTTTCACCCCGACCTGGTCGGCATTCAGGTGCGCGCCCTGCAGCGCCTGGGGGCCGAACATGCGCTGGTGGTGTATGGCAAGGACGGCATGGACGAGGTCAGTCTGGGGGCGGCCACGGTCGTCGGCGAGCTGAAAGACGGCGAAATCACCGAATACGAAATCCATCCCGAAGATTTCGGCATTCCCATGGCCGGCAACCGCGCGCTGCGGGTTGAAACGCCCGAGCAGTCAAAAGCCATGCTGCTGGACGTGCTGGACAACCAGCCGGGTGCGCCGCGCGACATCGTGATTCTCAACGCGGGCGCGGCTTTGTACGCGGCCAATGTGGTTGATTCAATGAAGGCGGGCGTCGAACAGGCGCTGGCTGCTATTGAATCAGGAGCTGCCAAGGCGAAGCTGGCCGCGCTGGTGGCTTTCAGCCAGTCGGCTGGATCCTGAGCCGTGTGGCGTGACGCGGGCACCTGGATTGCGCTGGGCGTATCGGTGGTGTTTATCGTTGCAGGCGTCGTCATGCACCGCATCTTTGTGAAAATTCTGAAAAACGGCTCCATCGAGCCGTTCACCCCACTCGCAGGGCTGGCCAAGCTTGCCGCCCGTGCCAACCCCACAGGAACCCCATGAGTGACATTCTGAACAAAATCATTGCCGTCAAGCGCCAGGAAGTCGCCGAAGCCATTGGCCGCAAGCCGCTGTCCGCCATGCGCCAGGACGCCGAGTCGCGCGTGAACACGCGGGATTTTGTCGGCGCGTTGCGCGCCAAGATCGCGGCTGGCCAGCCGGCCGTGATTGCCGAAATCAAGAAAGCCAGCCCGTCCAAGGGCGTGCTGCGCGCCGACTTCATTCCCGCAGACATCGCCCAGAGCTACGCCGAGTTCGGCGCGGCCTGCCTGTCGGTGCTGACCGACCAGCAGTTTTTTCAGGGCAGCATCGACTACCTGAAGCAGGCCAGGGCTTCGTGCAGCCTGCCGGTGCTGCGCAAGGATTTCATCATCGACGCCTACCAGGTCTATGAATCCCGCGTCATGGGTGCCGACTGTATTTTGCTGATTGCCGCCTGCCTGGACGACGCACAGTTGAAAACGCTCGAAGCGCTGGCGATGTCGCTCGATATGGCGGTGCTGGTCGAAGTGCATGACGAGGCCGAGCTGGCGCGCGCACTCAAGCTCAAAACGCCGCTGATCGGCATCAACAACCGAAACCTGAACACCTTTGACGTCTCGCTGGACGTCACGCTGTCGCTGATGGGCAAGGTGCCCGCAGACCGCCTGCTGGTGACCGAGTCGGGAATCATGAGTCCGCAAGACGTCAAGCGCCTGCGCGATGCCAAGATCAACGCCTTTCTGGTCGGGGAAGCCTTCATGCGGGCCGACGAGCCGGGCGAGGCGCTGGCCGAACTGTTTGGTGAGTAACAAAGGAGCATGTGATGGCGCAGGAGGATTTTTCGCCAAGGCCTGAGGTCGCACATCCGGGTCAGTTGATGAGTGCCGATCCGTCGCACTGGCCGGTTGCGCCTGACTGGAAGCCAGCCGTGGACGCATTTTTTGCCAGTGCCACCGGCCAAGCGCTGCTGGCGTTTTTGAATGCGCGTCTGGCGGCGGGTGCAGTGATCTTTCCGCCGCATCCATTGCGTGCGCTCGAACTGACGCCTGCCCAAGCAGTGCGGGTGGTCATTCTGGGCCAAGACCCGTACCACGGGCGCGGCCAAGGCGAAGGGCTGGCGTTCTCTGTAGCGCCCGGCGTGGCGCTGCCGCCGTCGCTGCGCAATATCTTCAAGGAGTTGCAGCGCGACCTAGGCACGCCGCCGCCCAAGTTCCCGATGCCCGGCGGCAGTCTGGTCAACTGGGCCACGCATGGCGTGCTGCTGCTCAACACTTGCCTGACGGTGGAAGAAGGCAAGGCCGCCAGCCATGCGGGCAAGGGCTGGGAACTGCTGACCGACAGCGTGATTCGTCAGGTATCGGCGGATGAGCATCCGATGTTGTTCATGCTCTGGGGCGCGCATGCGCAGTCCAAGCGCGTCCTGATCGACGAAAGCCGGCACAAGGTGCTTGTGGCCAATCATCCTTCGCCGCTGTCCGCCTTGCGCCCGCCCTTGCCATTCATCGGCTGCGGACATTTCTCGCAGGCGCGCGATTGGCGTCTGACCCATCCCAAGGTCTGAAGACCACTTCGTGAAAGCGGCGCACAGCTTTTCAAAGATTAAAGAGATGCGAGATAACTAAATTTGTATTAGTTTGAAAAAGAGTGGCATAATCCGAGATTCACTCAGAGGATGGGTGTCCGAGTGGTTAAAGGAGGCAGACTGTAAATCTGTTCGCTAACGCGTACGCTGGTTCGAATCCAGCCCCATCCACCAAATTCAGTATTGATTTTGGTTATAAATAGTTCAAGGCAAGTGTTTTGAGCTAACAGCAATCGAGTACGAGTTAATCTGGTAGGGCTGCGCGGGAGTAGTTCAATGGTAGAACCCTAGCCTTCCAAGCTAATGACGCGGGTTCGATTCCCGTCTCCCGCTCCAAGGTGTTTTGGAGTCCGCAGGTTAATTTTGTGCAGGTTGTTATGAGAGAGTTTTGAATTCAGCCCATTTGGCTCAGTGGCAGAGCACTCCCTTGGTAAGGGAGAGGTCCCGGGTCCGATTCCCGGAATGGGCACCATTTTTGGTTGGCTGCAGTAACTTTTTGCGGTTGACGGTGGTTTGTTAACTAGTTTTGTAACTTTTCGGAGTTGAAAATGGCAAAAGAGAAATTTTCGCGGTCTAAGCCGCACGTCAACGTTGGCACGATTGGCCACGTCGATCATGGCAAGACCACCCTGACGGCAGCGATTGCCACCGTGCTGGCGGCCAAGTTTGGCGGCGAAGCCAAGGCTTACGATCAAATTGACGCGGCGCCGGAAGAAAAAGCACGCGGCATCACCATCAACACCGCCCACGTCGAGTACGAAACGGCTGCGCGCCATTACGCCCACGTTGACTGCCCCGGCCACGCTGACTATGTGAAAAACATGATCACCGGCGCCGCACAAATGGACGGCGCCATCCTGGTGTGCTCCGCTGCTGACGGCCCGATGCCTCAGACGCGCGAGCACATCCTGCTGGCCCGCCAGGTCGGCGTGCCTTACATCATCGTGTTCCTGAACAAGTGCGACATGGTGGACGATGCCGAACTGCTCGAACTTGTCGAAATGGAAGTGCGCGAGCTGCTCGACAAATATGATTTCCCGGGTGATGACACCCCGATCATCCACGGCTCGGCCAAGCTCGCCCTCGAAGGCGACAAGGGTCCGCTGGGTGAAGAAGCCATCATGAAGCTGGCCGATGCCCTCGACAACTACATTCCCCTGCCAGAGCGCGCTATTGACGGCGCTTTCCTGATGCCCGTGGAAGA